>CAMDSU010000092.1 GCA_945907335.1 Bordetella parapertussis
GCGAGTTGCGCGCCGTAGTTGGAACTGCCCAATATCCAAAGCGCAGGCGTGGTGTCGCTGGTGGGTTGAGCGATCACGCCATGCCCCGGGTGGCCTGCTGGAAAATCATGGTTGCTGACCCAAGCTTGCAATTCCATGACTTGCTGAGGAAATCTTTCTGATGCGTAACGGTCAGGATTAAGTAACTGTGAGGTGCGTCCATCGCTGCCGGGGGCGCGGCCCAGGCCCAAATCTATGCGCCCGGGCGCGAGCGCATCCAACACACGAAATTGTTCGGCCACTTTGAATGGCACGTAATGCGGCAGCATGACACCGGCACTGCCCAGGCGTATGCGCGTGGTGCGTGCAGCAATCGCTGCCAATAAGACCTCGGGCGCGGTGCCTGCAATGCTGGGCAGGTTGTGGTGCTCGCTGACCCAAAAACGGTCGTAACCCCATGCCTCACAGCGTTGCGCCAAATTTAACGTATGGCGAATTGCAGCATCCTGAGGTTGACCGTAGGAAACCACTGACTGGTCGAGCACAGAGAGTTTGAGCATGGGTTCATCATACGCACGCCCATTTGCCGTTCTGGCCGCTTTGGCATGGGGATTTCCATCCCTTGCAAGGTCATCAAAGCAGATTAATATGTGTTGTGGCAATAAAAGCTTCGCGTTCGCGTTGGTTTGTCACAGGAGATTTCCATGCTGGTTCGTGCTTTTTACATCAGCCGCAGTGCCGGACCGCAAACCAGCACCATCACCGGCTCTATTTTGAAAACCGCCTTGGTGTTTAACAAAATCAACCAAATCACCGGCGTGTTGTGCCAAGGCAAAGGGTTTTTTCTGCAAATGTTCGAAGGTGAACGTTCGGTGATCAACCAACTTTATGGCCGCATACTGCGTGACTCGCGCCACAAAGATGTCGAGATGATCAGTCTGCAAGAAATCAGCCACAGAAAGTTTGGCGACTGGTCGATGGCATTGATCGATTTATCCGACAGCGACCCGATGGTGATGATGCAGCACCCAGAGTTTGATCCTTACTCTGCCAGCAGCGAATTGCTGTCCCAACAAATTGACGAATGGGTGACCAGCGGCAAACCCATTCACACCTGACCCGCCACAAGATTCAACGGGTTTTGGCCAATTCGGCCTCTTGCAAACTTCGCCACATGACTTTGCCGCTGCCGCTTTTGGGCAGGGCATCCATGAATTGCAATAAGCGTGGGGCTTTGTAAACCGCCATGTTGTCGCGGCACCAAGCCAATATGTCTTCTGCGCTGACCTGACTTTGGTGGCTTTGCCGCAGCACCACAAACGCTTTGACAGTTTCTCCGCGATAGCTGTCAAGCGCTGCCACCACACACGCTTCTTGGATGGCGGGATGGCGAAACATCAATGCCTCTACTTCTGCCGGCCAAACTTTGAAGCCCGATGCGTTAATCATGCGCTTGAGTCGGTCAGTGATGAAGAAATAGCCTTCTTCATCCACATGGCCTAAATCGCCAGAGCGGAAATAGCGTTGTCCTTCAAACTGCATAAACGCGGCTTCGGTGGCATCCGGCCTTTGCCAATAGCCGTCAAACACTTGCGGGCCACGCATGATGATTTCACCTTGTTCACCCGTGGCCACTTCCTGCAAGCTGTCGGGGTGAACCACCCGAGCATCCACACCAATAAATGGAATGCCCAAACACTGCTGCTTGGGTCTGTCGGGCGGGTTGCTGTGCGAAGGCGCGGCGGTTTCGGTCAGGCCATAGCCTTCGACATACCGCAGTCCGTACAACTCAAACAGCCGTTGCGCCACCGCTTGCGGCATGGCCGCACCGCCGCCACCAATCGCTGTCAACGACGTCAAATCGTATTGGTCAAACGTGGGGCTACCCAGCAAATCGATCACCATGGTCGGAATATTGGTCCAGTGCGTGATGCGCCGTTTTGATATCAGACGCCCTGCATAGTCGCGGTCCCAGCGCGGCATCAGCACAATGGTGGCACCGACATACACCGAGGTATGCATCACCGCCACCATGCCAGTGATGTGAAACATGGGAACCACGCACAAGGCGATATTTTCTTGGGTGGCGTTATGCCACATGGCTGCTGCCATGGCGTTGTGCATGATGCTGCGGTGCGGGTGCATGCAGCCTTTGGGTAAACCCGTCGTGCCGCTGGTGTAAGGCAAGACCGCCAAATCGTCAGCTTGCATCGTGTACTCGGGCAGGACATGGTTGTGGTGCAAAGCGCCAGACCATGCATGCACCTGTCCACCAGAAATTTGCACCGCCGGGTGTTTGGCCAACAACCACTCTTGCCAAGCCTGCGGCCATTGTTCAGCGGCTTGTGCGGATGGGTCAAAGGCATCGGTGTAATCGCTGACCAGCAAATGGGCGAGCCTGGTGTCTGAGGGCAGTGCATCGCTGGCAGCGGCCATGTGTGCTGCCAGATCAGACGTGGTGATGGCAACCCGCGCTTGCGCGTCTTGAATATAGTGTTCTAACTCTTTGGCGCGGTTCATGGGATTGACAGGCACGACCACGGCATTGGCACGCAATATGCCAAAGTGAGCAGCTACCCACTGGGGACAGTTTTGCATGTAGAGCAAGACCCTGTCGCCTTGCTTGACGCCGGCCTGGGCCAGCCACGCGGCGATCTGCTCGGCCTGTTGTGCCAGCTCGCGGTAACTGGTTTGACTGCCCAAAAAATCCAAGGCGGTTTTTTGGGGAAAACGGCTGGCACTGATCGACAAGTTGTCCCACAACGTGGTTTGTGCGGAGGTGAATTGGTGGGGAACGCGAAGTGGCCAAAAGGCATGGTGAGATTTCATAGGGGCCAAGGCTAGCCCCTGTGGATCCAAGCTGCAAGAGTAAAGTTACTGAGTAGCAGTCAAAGGGTTTATTCAGCTTCGACGGTCGCCGCTGGACGTTTGGGCAGGATGCGCAAACTCATCAACGCTTGGAAATAGCCTTTGAGCCAGCCCATGTCCACAGGTTTGTGCAAGACATGCGTGCCGGTCGGCAATTCGCCGTAGGCGGCGATTTCAACGTTGCTCAAGCCGGTGATGACGATGACAGACATTTTGGTGAACTGCGGATGCAGGCTGAGTTGACGCAACATTTCTACGCCGTCAATACCGGGCATGCGCAAATCGGCCATCAGTACCTGGGGCTTGACCACCGGAATATCTAATAGAGCCTCGATAGCAGACACCTGCATCACCGCGTCTATGGGCAAATCCCAGCTGTCAAAGTGCGCCTGGTACATGGCGCGGCTGTTGGCGTCGTCTTCGACCACCATGACTTTGAGGTATTTGCCGGACTGCGCAGGTAATTTGGGCAATAAATTGGCCCGGCTTTGGTATTGGTAAATGGATTGCAAAGAGATGCGCCGGTGACCGCCTTGGGTCTTCCACGCAAATAACTCATTTTTTTCCACCAGAGATTGGATGGAACCTACCGACAAATTGAGTAATTTGGCGGCATAACTGGTTCCACAGTATTCATCGGTTGAATCAGGAATCGCTTTGTGGCTCATGGAGGCTCCGCTGAGCTTGGGTTAACCAAGAAAGATGTTATTTGTCAAAAAGCGTATTTTAATTGTAATTAAATCGATAGCGCCTTCATTTTATTAATTTTTTAGGATTAATAAAATATTTCTTGATTTATTCAACTGAATGCCTGAAAAGTGTTGCGAATTTACTTAAGCGCCTTGTAACGCATGCGTTTGGGCTTGGCGCCTTCCTCGCCCAGACGTTTTTTCTTGTCGGCTTCGTACTCTTGGTAGTTGCCGTCAAAGAACGTCCATTGCGAGTCGCCTTCGCAAGCCAATATATGGGTGGCGATGCGGTCCAAGAACCAGCGGTCGTGGCTGATCACCATGATGCTGCCTGCGAACTCGAGCAAAGCGTCTTCTAAGGCGCGCAAGGTTTCCACGTCCAGATCGTTGGACGGTTCGTCCAGCATCAGCACGTTGCCGCCGGCGATCAAAGTTTTGGCCAAATGCAAACGCCCACGTTCACCACCGGAGAGCGTGCCCACACGTTTTTGCTGGTCGCCGCCGTTGAAGTTGAACCGGCCGCAATACGCGCGGCTGGCCATTTCAAAGCGGCCCACGGTCAATATGTCTAAGCCGCCTGAAACATCTTCCCACACGGTTTTTTCGTTTGCTAAGTCGTCGCGGTTTTGGTCGACAAACGCCATCTTGACGGTTTGGCCAAGTTTGATCTCGCCGCTGTCGGGCTGCTCTTTGCCCGCGATCATGCGGAACAAGGTGGATTTACCTGCGCCGTTGGGGCCGATGATGCCGACGATGGCACCCGCCGGTACTTTGAAGCTCAGGTTGTCGATCAACACACGGTCGCCGAAAGATTTGCTGACATTGGTGAATTCAATCACCTCGTGGCCCAAACGCTCGGCCACGGGGATGAAAATCTCTTGCGTCTCGTTGCGCTTTTGGTATTCGAAATCTGACAACTCTTCAAAGCGGGCGATACGCGCCTTGCTCTTGGCCTGGCGGCCTTTGGGGTTTTGGCGCACCCAATCGAGTTCTTTCTTCAAAGCCTTGGCGCGCGCCTCTTCGCCTTTTTGTTCTTTCTCTAAACGGTCCTGCTTTTGCTCCAGCCAAGTGGTGTAGTTGCCTTTGTACGGAATGCCGTGGCCGCGGTCGAGTTCCAAAATCCATTCGGCAGCGTTGTCCAGGAAGTAGCGGTCATGGGTGATGGCTACGACGGTGCCGGAGAAACGCGACAAAAACTGTTCCAGCCAATCGACAGACTCGGCATCCAAGTGGTTGGTCGGTTCGTCGAGCAACAACATGTCGGGTTTGGACAGCAGCAATTGGCACAGCGCGACACGGCGTTTTTCGCCGCCGGACAAATGCTCGATCACCGCGTCCCAAGGCGGCAAACGCAGCGCATCGGCGGCGATTTCCAATTGGTGTTCGCTGTTGTCGCTGCCAGCCGCGGCGATGATGGCTTCTAACTGGCCTTGCTCGGCAGCGAGCGCATCAAAGTCTGCGTCTTCTTCGGCGTAAGCCGCGTACACCTCTTCCAGGCGCTGCTTGGCTTGAATGACTTCTTCCATGCCGCCTTCCACTGCTTCGCGCACGGTTTGTTCGGGGCGTAACTTCGGCTCCTGCGGCAAATAACCGATGCGCAAACCTGCCATGGGCTGGGCCTCGCCCTCAATTTCCTTGTCGATACCGGCCATGATTTTGAGCAGCGTCGATTTGCCCGAACCGTTCAAACCCAGCACACCGATCTTGGCACCCGGGAAAAAGCTCAGCGATATGTCTTTCAAGATATGGCGCTTGGGCGGGACGATTTTGCCGACCCGGTTCATGGTGAAAACGTATTGGGACATGGAATGACTCTCTAGACAGTGCGCCACACAGCGTGGCGGGGGTAACTGGTGATTATCTCTGCTTATGTGACGGGTAGCTCTGAAATGCGTTGAATCTTAATCAGCAGGTCCGGCAAACGCGCCTGACTTGCACCATCGGGTGGCAGGTGCCCCGACAAGGCATCGACAAAGCTTCGGTAAGTCAGCAGGTGTTGAAACTGCGCAGCCAAATACGCACGCAAAGGTGCAAGGCTTTCATGGCATTCATTCAGCAAAGAGGCTCGACCATCTATCACGCTGATGATGTCACCCATGTCGTGGCTAAACAAATAGTCACCACCGCCTCGGCCGTAAAACGCTTCCAGCTTGGTAGCAATGAATTCAGGCGCACGCAAAACACGGATGGGCAGGCCACTGGGCAGCATCAGCGTTTGGGCTGTCGCCACGCCCATGCGGTACCACTGATTGGTGAAGCCCAAAATTTCCTCTTGGGTTGGCAACAGATCTATGGCCACACCATCCACCCGCCAGCGGCACACGGGCGCATCGGGGCTTTGGTCTTGCACAAAACCCAAACCGCGCAACTGGTCTTCAAAGCGGTAATAGTCGGTCAAGTCTTGGGCGCTGGTGACGATGTCCACATCGTCTGTGCGACGAATGGTGGGCATTGCCACATCGGTGATCAGCAAACCCGCTGCTGCACCGCCTACAAAGACAAATTGTCTACAAAGCTCCGGACCCAAACTGCGGGCCACCTGCTCAAGCATGACCACGTTAGGGTCGTTGGCGTTAAACACCTGCATCAGCTGGCCCAGCGCTTGTCTAGCTCGGTAATAGCCAAAGCACGCTCGCGCATGCCCCCCCCCCGCACGGCATCCACCAAAGCCAGCAGCTCATACAAAGCAGCGTTGTTTTTGGCTGCATCGGGCACTGTGGGGTACAGCGGGAAAAACGCCACACCGCGTACCGTGCCGTCTTTGTGCGGCCACACGGGCGCGGGATCGGTGCTTTGCACCATCAACTTGTTCAGTGGCGCAGCCGCATGCGCCGTAGGCATACCTCGCCCCATGGGGCCATGCGTGGCAGGAAAGCAATAACGAACGCCATGCTGAACGAACAATCGCAAAGCCTCCAGCAGCAGCACAGGCTTGCCCGATTCGTCTTTGCGGGCCAAATGTGCGGTCATAGCACGATCAATACCTGCATGAATTTCGGAGGCCGTAAGTTTGAGCTCCTCAGCAAGAGCGGCATAGGTTGGAACACTGCCTGCGTCCAAAGACAAACGCAGCAGCACCACCACGTCTTGCGGGCGAAGCACCGTTTGCGGGTTGGAAATTGTTTTACTCATAGAGCTAGTTTAGCAGCTCATTCGCTATTCGCGAATAGCGAACAGGCTTAATTGATTGGCGTTTGCGCCCTCGCCCAATCAACGGCGGTGGCTACATCTGCTTGCGTGATTTGGCGCTCGGCAAGGGCATTGCGTATTTCTTCGCTGGCACTCAAAACTGACGCCACATCCAAGGTCTTGAGTTCTTCAGTAAGGCCGGGGTGGGCGGTAATCAGATCTGCGAATAGTGGTATTTGTGCCATGGTTATCTCCCTCTTTTATTCATTCCAATACCTTGTAGGAAAGTTAGCTCACACGGAACCCTCCCCCTGCAACACCTTCAAAGCCCGCCCCTGCCCATCCTTCCACTCCAGCCGCCCGTTGGAGCTGCGGCCCAGCACGACACTGGACGCAAGGCTGGGCGAGCTGAAAGCAAAGTCTTGCGAGAACAAG
>CAMDSU010000093.1 GCA_945907335.1 Bordetella parapertussis
AAAGCCAAACGCATCAGCGAATTGACCCAAGACTTGAGCGAGTTGTTGCCTCACCTGCTACCCGATTTACAAAAACAGATTCAACCGCAAGCCGCGCAAGCGCAAGGCTTGATGGCGTTTCACCCGCCGTGCACCTTGCAACACGGACAGCAACTCAAAGGCGGCGTAGAAACCCATTTGAATGCGCTGGGTTTCAAACTGCGCGTGGCCAACAACGAAGCGCATTTGTGCTGCGGCTCGGCCGGTACTTATAGCGTGCTGCAACCGGTCATCGCCACGCAACTGCGGGACCGCAAGCTCGGCAACCTGAACGAGATGCAACCGCAAGCGATATTGAGCGCCAACATTGGCTGCATCACGCATTTGCAAAGCGGCACGCAAGTGCCGGTGCGCCATTGGATAGAAATGGTGGACGCGGCGCTGCTTACATCTGCGGCGCATTCAAGCGCTGCATGAATGCAGGTGACAGCAACAATTGCTCTTCAATCAGTGCGCACAGGGTTTCTCGCTCGAACGGCTTGAGCGCCAAGCCGTTCATGCCCACATCTGTGCAACGTTGGTGGTCCGTGGTGTTGACATTCGCGGTCAAGGCCAGCACAGGTATGTCGCACTGCGGTGCTGCCCATGCGGTGCGCAAACGTCGGGTGGCTTCAATGCCGTCCATCACTGGCATCAACATGTCCATCAACACCATGTCAAAAGACGCTTGCCCGAGAGCGTCTAAGGCTTCTTGTCCGTTGCTTGCCTGCACCAACACCGCGTTTGGCCAATGCGACTTCACTACCTGACAGGCCAGCAAGCGGTTGACCGAACTGTCATCCACCACCAAAAAACGTACCGCAAATGATTGCAAACGGGTCATGCCTTCCTCTGTGTGCATGACCGACGCGGTAACTGTCGATTCAACCAGCGGCAAGCGCACCCAAAAGCTTGAGCCTTGTCCGGGTGTGCTTTCCACACCGATGTCACCGCCCAGCAGTTGCGCCAATTGGCGGCTGATGGACAGCCCCAAACCATTGCCGCCATAGACACTGGCCGTGGCCACGCTGGCCTGCTCGAAAGGTTCGAATATTTGTTGCAGGCGATCAGGCGCAATCCCAATGCCAGTGTCGTTGATGGTGAACCACAGATGCTTCGTATCGCGCGTGACCCGTAACACGACCGAGCCTTGGTGGGTGAACTTGATGGCATTGCCCAGCAGGTTGACCAGCACTTGCATCAATCGGTGTCGGTCGCTGACCACCCAATGCGGCAAGTCATCGGCGGCCTGCAGTTCATAGTCAATTTGCATGCTGTTGACGCGCTGTAAAAACAAATTGAAAGCCGCGCGTACCGTGCCCATCAATTCAAACGGCGCGGGTTGGACTTTCAACTGCCCGCGTTGCAACAGCGAAAAATCCAAGACATCGTTGATGACGGTCAGCAAATGGTCGCTGGACTGCTTGACCAAATCGGCGAGTTCAAGCGCTTTGGGCAAATGCCGCACATCTTGACGCAGCAAATCGCTGAAACCGATGATGGCGTTCATCGGTGTGCGCAACTCATGGCTGAGCAAAGCGATGAAATTGTCTTTGATGGTTTGTGCCCGCAGCAGCCGTGTGCGTGTTTGCAGCAAATTGGCCTGACGTTTTTCGCTGACATGCAGGGTGCGCAAATACAAGCGTTGGTAAATCAAGGGCAGTGACAATAAAAAAACACTGATGGCCACATCGCTCCAAGCATTCATCACCAGCAATTGCGGTGTGGCGACATAAAACTGCGGCAACCATCCCAGCCAAGTGCCAGCAGCCATTCCCCCCAAACACAAGAGACACACGAAAAGCCAGAACACACCATCGGCAAGCCCGAGTAAAAACATGGGTACCAAGGGAAGAATCACCACCCACTTAAGGACGTTGGAAAAAATACCGCCAGACCAAACCGCTTCGCGCAACAAATGAAAATGCCCGTAGGCCAGACCCAAATAAAGCACCCAGCGCAACGGCAGACCTAAGGTGTAAAGCCACATGAGCAGCAAAATCACCAAGCTCAGCAAAGAGGCTTGGAGTTGCACCTCGGGGTTTGGTGACAGGCTTCCCAAGCTGTGGCTCATGACAGCCAAAAACAAGGTGAACAGCACATAAAACTGTGCTTTAGGGGTCGCCCAGTGAATGGGCAGCCGCTGCTTAAAGCGTGCCCAAATCAAGCGCCAGGAGCGTGCATCAATCATGATTCGACCCAGTGCGCAACAACTGTGCTTGCACAACGCGCAGCAGCTGTTCGCGGTCCAAAGGTTTGAGCAGCACATCGTTCATGCCGGCTTGCAGGCATGCGGCATGGTCTTGCGGATGGCTGCTGGCGGTCAGACCAATCACCGGTAAATGGCCCAGCGGCGCGGCAGACTGGCGGATGGCGCGTGTGGTTTGCAGCCCGTCCATGACTGGCATGACCAAATCCATCAACACCACATCTACCGCGTGTGTTTGCAGCAGTTGCAAACAAGCCTGGCCGCTGGTGACGCTGTGCAAGATGGCTCGCGGCCAGAGTTGCTGGCATATGAGCGCTGCGACTTTCAGATTCACTAGGTTGTCGTCTACCAACAGCAAGCTGAATTGCGGAGGCGCAGGAAATGGCTCCTGGCTGAGCATGGTGGTTGCTGGTGCTGAGCAGGCTTGCAAAGGAACGCGAAACCAAAACCGTGAGCCGTGATCGACTTGACTTTGCAAACCGATGTCACCGTCAAACAATTGCACCAAGCCTTTACAAATAGCCAACCCTAAACCCGTGCCGCCAAAGCGGCTGTGGGTTTGAGAATCGGCGTGCTCAAAACGGTTGAAGATGAACGCTTGTTGTGCATCGTGAATGCCAACGCCTGTGTCTTCGACTTCAAACAGCATGTTTTCGCCATCTTTTCGGATTGACAAATGGACCGAACCGCTGGAGGTGAACTTGAACGCGTTCTCAAGCAAATGGCACAGCACATCCTTCAAGCGCTTGCTGTCGGTCATCACCCATTCGGGCAAGGCCGGATCAAGCTGCGCATGAAATTGCACCGCGGCACTGGCGCGGCTGGCAAATGTTTGCTTGCAATCAGCAAACGCAACAGCCAAATGCGTCGGCGTCGGCTGCAGTTGTAAGCGCCCCGCCTGTATTTGGGTGAAATCTAAAATTTGGTTGACCAACTTGAGCAAGTGTTCGGTGGATTCACGCACCAAGTCAACGGTTTGTAAATTGTTCCCGGCGGTTTTTAATTCGGCGCGGATGACGTCGTTAAAGCCGAGGATGGCATTCATCGGCGTGCGCAATTCGTGGCTGACAGAGGCCAAAAACTGGTCTTTGTAAGCCTCCGCCTGCATCAAGGCGGCGCGGTTGGCACTGAGCTCTTTATTGCGACGGGTGATTTCGCCAAGCTGGTGGTTGTAAATGCGTTGGTACACCAACAAGCCGCCAAGCAAACTGATGGCGGTGAACACATGGTTGCCAAGCGACCACAGCACATGGCGCGGGCCATAGACATAGCTGACGGGCAGCCAGCCGTATTCGGTGAGAGGCACCAAGGCCAACAGCGTCAATTGCACCAACACCATCCAGCGCAATGATTCGCGCCAGCCGAGTAAATAAATGGCGGGCACCGGAAGAATCATCATCCACATAACGCTGGAAGAAAACAGACCCCCTGTGACCCAGATCATGTAACACATCAAAGCGTAGGCTTGGAGCAGCAACAAATGGGTGGTGCGTTGCAGCGTCCATTTGAAAAGAGTGTGTGCGATGCCGGTGAAGCTGACGCTTAGCAACGCCAGCAGCAGTGCGTTTTCAAAAGCAAACGGTTGCGACAACAACAAGAACAGGACCAGATTGGTCAAGATCACGCCAATGAAAAAAACGAACATCACCGGCTGTCCCAGCAACCTGTCCGCTGGTAAGCCCTGGTAACGGTCAAGCAGGCGGTGGAGCGGCGCCAACATGTTTGTCAGGGCTTATGGGTTGCCGAGCGCTTGTTCAATGTCGGCGCTGAGCGCGGCAGGTTTGTCCATAGAGCCGTAGCGCTTGAGCGGTATGCCATCGCGCCCTACTAAAAACTTGGTGAAGTTCCATTTGATGCCTTCACTGCCTAAAAGCCCCGGCGCTTGTTGCTTTAGCCATTGAAACAAAGGGTGCGCCTGGCTGCCGTTGACATCGATTTTTGCCATCATGTCAAAAGCCACCCCATAGTTTTTTTGGCAAAACGCCCCAATTTCCGTGTTGCTGCCTGGGTCTTGGGCCCCGAATTGGTTGCATGGAAACCCCAGCAGCACCAAGCCGCGGTTGGCATAGGTGTCGTGCAAGGTTTGCAAGCCGCTGAATTGCGGCGTGAAACCGCAGGCACTGGCGGTATTGACGATCAGCAATACTTTGCCCCGGCAATCGGACAGTTTCATCAGGCTGCCGTCAATGCGGGCGGCTTCAAAATCGTAAACAGTGGCGGCATTCATGGCGGCTCCTTGGGTGAAGCTGGCATTGTCGCTAAGACTGCAGCAAACACAATCAGTAAACCTCCGAAAAGTTTTCGTGCGCTCAGATCTGACACGCCCAAGGCCACCGAAGAAGCAGTGGCAAACAGTATTTCCGACAACATGACCAAGGCGGTGGTGTTGGCTGCCAAGCGTGCCGCGCCGTACTGCAGACTCAGGTTGGACAACAGCAAACACAACGCCAAGCCCAGCGCATACGGCCACCAAGAGGTGTCCGATGCCAGCCCCACTTGCCCGCTAGGCATCAGTGCCAACGCCGCCCCGGCGGTGATCACCATGCCGCCGCTGAACATGGCGCCCATGCGCACGCTTTCGGGCAAATCGGCAAGCTTGCGCAGCATGGTGTTGTTGAGCGCAAAACTTGCCCCGCCCAACAAGGCCAAATAATCGATCGCGCTGTTGGGTATGGGCCAAGGGGTGTCCGGTGTTTTCAGCACCAATGCCACGCCTGCAAGCGCCAGCAACAAACGCAGCAGCGACATGCGGGTCGGTCGCTCGCCCAATAGCCACCAGGCAAACAACACCGACCAAGCAGGCATGGTGTAGAACAACAGCACCACACGCACCACATCGCCCATGGTCACCGCCCAGTTGAACCCCATATTGGTCAAGCCCGAACCGATGAACAGCCACCACAGTTGGGGATGTGTGCGGAAATGGCGAAACCATTGCGGATGCAGCAGGCTGATGATGACAAATGACAGGCCATACATCAGCGCGGTGGCCCATAAAGGATGCAAGCCGCGCGCCTGCATCTCGCGAAACGGCCACCAGCTCAGGCCAAACACCAGGGCATTGGCCAACAAACCCAGCACCGGGCCCCACACATTCACAGGCATGCTTCAGTGCCCGGGGTCGCGCCGTGCAATGTCCATCAAGCGCGCCACTTCTTGCGCATGGTGTTTGCAATTATGGGTATGCCAGCGTTGAATCAACCACATATTGCCCGCCACAATCAAACCAAAACACACAATGGCGGCAAACGCACTCAGCCCCAATCCCGTGGCCAGCGTATACAAGCCGCCCAGCGCCAAGATACAGGCTTGCTCGTTGAAATTTTGTACGGCGATGGAGCGACCTGCGCCCATCAGGTTGTGGCCACGGTGTTGCAGCAAAGCGTTCATCGGCACCACCAAAAACCCGCCCAAGCCACCCAGCAAGATAAAAAACGGCGCGGCCAACCAAACATTGTTGATGAAATTCATCAACAAAATCAGCAAGCCCATGGCAATGCCCAGACCCATCAAGCGGGTGGCATCCACCAATTTCATGCGCATGGAGGCAATCACGGCCCCGACGGCTGTGCCGATGGCAACCACGCCCACCAGCGACGAGGCTTGTGTGGTGCTGTAGCCCAGCGCCACCGAACTCCAGGCCAGCACGATATAGCGCAGGTTGCCGCTGGCACCCCAAAACAAAGTGGTGGTGGAGAGTGAAATTTGACCGAGCTTGTCGCGCCACAACAGCATATTGCAACGCCAGAAATCGGGGACCAATGCGAGCAAGTTGACCGGCAAACTCTGTGTGGTGTCGCTGCGCAAGGGCATCATGGTCACGCCTGTTTGCGGGATGCGTGTGTTGAACCAGGCCGCTAAACCGTAGAGAAACACAATCACGCCAATGGCGGCTTCCGGTGGTGTGTCAATGCCGGTGTCGATCATCGGAAAATCAAACCCCAGTAAAAAGGAGGCAACCACTGGCCCGACCAATTGGCCGCCGATCAACACGCCCAAAATGATGGAGCCAATGGTCAAGCCTTCAATCCAGCCATTGGCTTTGACCAGCAGCGACGGCGGCAGCAGCTCTGTGAGGATGCCGTATTTGGCCGGTGAATACGCCGCAGCGCCCAGTCCGACGATGGCATAAGACAACAAAGGGTGAGAGCCAAACAGCATCATTAAACAGCCCAGCACCTTGATGCCATTGCTGATGAACATGACCTCGCCTTTGGGCCGCGAGTCGGCAAATGCGCCGACAAACGGTGCAAGCAATACATAAAACAAGGCAAACATGGGCACCAGTGCAGCGCGCTGCCATTCGGCGCCGCCCGACCCTTTGATCATTTCAACCGCCACTACAAATAACGCGTTGTCAGCCAGCGAGCTGAAAAATTGCGCTGCCATGATGGTGTAAAAACCGCGTTTCATACGTGATATAGCCTGTCAGTTGTGCGGTGTAGAAAAAGTCAAGTGGGCGTGTTTAGACAAGAGGCAGGCCTTCTTGCGTAATAGTTATATCACGCCATTTATAAGCCTCCATGCCCTGCGACAATCGCCCCCATGCCACGTCCCCTTCATGCTGTCATCCATCCCCAGGCCTTGCAACACAACCTGTCACGCTTGCGCTTGGCCGCTGGCGACGCCCGCGTTTGGGCTGTTGTCAAAGCCAACGCCTATGGCCACGGATTGGCCCGGGCCTACGAAGCATTGCGTGCGGCAGACGGCTTTGCCTTGTTGGACTTGAACGAAGCGCAGACTTTGCGCGATGCTGGTTGGCGCGGCCCTTTGTTGTTGCTCGAAGGCGTGTTCGAGCAACGCGACCTTGAGCTGTGCTCGCGGCTGGACCTGTGGCA
>CAMDSU010000094.1 GCA_945907335.1 Bordetella parapertussis
ACCGTCGGTTCGTCCAACACATACAAGGTATGCGGTGCTTGTTGGCCACGTCGCGTGACATCGTCGCCCACCTTGGAGAGCTCGGTCACCAATTTGATGCGCTGTGCCTCGCCCCCGCTTAAGGTGGGCGAAGGTTGACCCAGCGTCAAATACCCCAAGCCCACATCTTTGAGCAATTGCAAAGGATGGCTGATCTGTGTCATGGCTGCGAAAAAATCCACTGCCTCATCAACTTCCATTTGCAACACCTCGCCGATGCTTTTGCCGCGCCAGCGCACAGCCAGTGTTTCCGGGTTGAAGCGAGCGCCTTTGCAGACCTCGCACAACACCTTCACATCCGGAAGAAAACTCATTTCAATGGTGCGCATGCCTTGGCCTTCGCAACCGGGACACCGGCCTTCGCCGGTATTGAAGCTGAAACGTCCCGGTCCATACCCGCGTGCTCTGGCCTCTAGGGTTTCGGCAAACAATTTGCGGATGGTGTCCCAAAATCCGATGTAGGTCGCGGGACAACTGCGCGGTGTTTTGCCAATCGGCGTTTGATCGACCTCCAACACCCGGTCAATGTCTTCATAGCCACTGACCGCCGTGCAACCTACCCACGCCGGGTGTTTGCCTGCGTCATTCGCTTTGCGTCCGGCTTGTGTGGAGCGTTGCGCCACCACCGCGTGCACATTGGTCAACAACACATCCCGCGCAATGGTGGATTTGCCCGAACCGCTGACGCCAGTGACGGCGACCAAACGCTGAAGCGGCACTTGAACATTCACCTTTTGCAGGTTGTGCAAGCACGCCCCTGTCACACCCAGCCAACCTGTCGAGGAAACCAACACGGGCCGACGCGCTTGCAACGGGTGTTGCATAGCGTGCTTCAGATAGCGTCCAGTTTGCGAATCAGGCGCAGCCATCAGGTCTGACACCGACCCTTGTGCCACCAAATGCCCGCCGCGCTTACCAGCGCTGGGTCCGATATCAATGATGTGATCAGCCCGTCGTATGGTGTCTTCATCATGCTCGACCACCACCAAAGTGTTGCCTTTGTCACTGAGGATTTTCAAAGCATCCAACAAAATTTGGTTGTCCCGCGCATGCAGTCCGATGGTCGGTTCGTCCAGCACGTAGCACACGCCTTGCAAATGGCTGCCAAGTTGTGCGGCCAAACGGATGCGCTGAGCTTCGCCGCCACTCAATGTGGGCGCGCCTCGGTCGAGGGTCAAATATCCCAAACCCACGCTGTCGAGAAACTCCAAGCGGCTTTGGATTTCCGGCAGCAAGTCACGTGCAATTTCTGCTTCACGCCCGCTCAATGTCAATCCAGTGGCCCATGTCCGCATGCGCTGCACGCTCATGCGCGCCAACTCTGTGATGGACACGCCCGCAAATTTGACCGCACGGGCCGTCGGGTTCAAACGGGTACCGTGACAAGCGGTACAAGCTTGGTCGGTGAGGTCTTCCAACTCGGGTTCGGCAAAGCTTTTTTCGCGGCCGCGATCTTGCGGGTCTTGCACCGAATCATCCATGGCGGCTCGTTGCTCGCGTGACAAAGCGATGCCGGTTCCTACGCATTGGGCACACCAACCGTGCTTGCTGTTGTAGGAGAACAATCGCGGGTCAAGCTCGGCGTACGAGGTGTCGCAGACCGGGCAAGCCCGTCGTGTCGAAAAAGCATAAAGTTGTCCAATCTGCGATGTGTCTTCAGCACTTTCCATGGCCTGCTGCAATCCTTCCAAGCCACTCAGCACATGCACCACACCTTTGCCGTGCTCTAAGGCTGTCATCAGTGCTTGACGCAGTTCAGCTTCACGCGCTGGCTCGATGACCATGCTCGCAACCGGCAACTCCACGGTGTGTTCCTTGAACCGGTCAATGCGCGGAAAACCCAGGGTTGGTAAAAACTGTCCATCCACCCGCAAATGGGTGTAGCCGCGGGGACGGGCCCAGTCTGCCAATTCGGTATAAACACCTTTGCGGTTCATCACCAAGGGACTGAGCAAGCCAATGTGTTGACCGCGAAACTGTTTCATCAACAACGCCAACAATCGCTCAGGGGTTTGCGGTTGCAAGGCAGCATCGTCATGCACGCAATGCTGCGTGCCCAGTTTCACAAACAACAATCGCAAGAAATGCCAGACCTCGGTGGTGGTGCCGACTGTCGACTTGCGGCCGCCGCGCGACAAACGCTGCTCGATGGCGACGGTCGGCGGTATGCCGTACACCGCGTCCACCTCGGGGCGCCCTGCCGGTTGCACGATGCTTCGCGCATAGGCGTTCAAACTTTCCAAATAGCGCCGCTGTCCTTCGTTGAACAAAATATCAAATGCCAATGTCGACTTGCCTGAACCGCTGACGCCCGTGACCACGTTGAACTGTCCGCGCGGAATGTCCACACTCAGGTTTTTTAAGTTGTGTTCTTTGGCATTGATGATGCGTATGTTGTTGTTCAGTACTTGGCCCAGGTATTTCGCAGAAGGTTCAGCCACTTCCACCACGGCCATTTTTTCGACGGGCAAGCTTGCCGCGTCAGCATCCAACAACTGCCCCATGGCCTCGACATACTCACGCAAAGCCAATCCGGTGTGCGATGTGGGGTGTTCACGCAATTGCTCAGGCGTGCCTTCGGCCACCAGCAAACCACCACCCTCGCCGCCTTCGGGCCCGAGGTCAATCAACCAATCACTGGCACGAATCACGTCTAAGTTGTGTTCAATCACGATCAGCGAATGCCCAGCATCCAGCAAGCGACGCAAAGCACGCATCAATTTGGCGATGTCATCGAAATGCAAACCCGTGGTCGGCTCGTCAAACAAAAACAACACGCCTTTGCGGGCTGCAGGCTGGCGGCTTGATGACGCGGTCTTCGCCGCTTCCGCCAGAAAACCAGCCAGCTTCAAACGCTGCGCTTCGCCGCCGCTGAGCGTGGGAACCGGTTGCCCCAATCGAACATATTCCAAACCGACATCGACGATGGGTTGCAAGGCGCGAATCACATCACGGTCATTGGCAAACAATTGCACCGCTTCGCTGACCGTCAGGTTCAAGACATCGGCGACATTCAAAAACTGCGCCTGACCAGAAACAGGGTGTTTGCGTTCTATCTTCACCTCAAGAATTTCAGGCCGATAACGCTGACCGTCGCAATCCGGGCAACGCAAATACACATCGCTCAAAAACTGCATTTCCACATGCTCGAAACCGGAGCCGCCGCAGGTTGGGCAACGGCCATCACCGCCGTTGAAGCTGAATTTGGATGCGGTGTAACTGCGTTGACGCGACATCGCCGTGTTGGCAAATATCTCTCGCACCGCGTCCCAAGCACCGACATAGCTGGCTGGGTTGGAGCGCGCGGTTTTGCCAATCGGCGACTGGTCGACAAACACCACATCGCTTAAATGATCTGCGCCGAGCAAACGGTCATGGGCGCCTGCGCCTTCGGTGCTTTTGCCGAAATGCCGAAGCAACGCCGGGGCCAGTATGTCTTGAATCAAAGTGGATTTGCCCGAGCCGCTGACACCGGTCACCGTGACCCAGCGTTGCAATGGAAACTCCACACTCAGGTTTTGTAAATTGTGTTCACGCGCACCTTCCAGAATCAGTCGCGGAGTCGCATCGCTCACCATGCGCTTTAATCCCACGCCCACCTGTTTGCGTGCCCCCAGATAAGCCCCTGTGAGCGTGTCAGCATGTTTCAACTGCGCCGGTGTGCCATCAAACACCACCTGGCCGCCACGCTCGCCCGGTCCGGGCCCCATGTCCACGATACGGTCCGCCGCCAACATCACTGCCGGGTCATGCTCAACCACCACCAAGGTGTTGCCGGCATCCCGCAATCGCAACATGGCTTGGGTGATGCGGTGCATGTCACGCGGGTGCAAACCGATGCTGGGTTCGTCCAACACAAACAAGGTGTTGACCAACGATGTGCCCAAGGCTGTGGTCAGGTTGATGCGCTGCACCTCGCCGCCGCTCAAGGTGCGGCTTTGTCTGTCCAGACTCAAATAACCGATGCCGACATCGCACAAATATTTCAAACGCGTGCGGATCTCGTCTAACAACAAGTGCAGCGCTTGTTGCTCGGCCTGTGCGTGCGCGGTCAGTGATGCATCCGACGCCATATGGTCAAAAAACTGCCGCAAGCGATCAATCGGCAGCAACATCATGTCGTACAAACACAAACCGGGCAATGTTTCTAATTGGCTGCGAGACCAGCTCACACCATTGGGTAAAAAACGTTTCGCGGCTGGCATAGCCAAGTCCGCGCCAGCCAAACTGCCGATGCGCCACAACAAACTTTCTGTTTGCAAGCGTGCGCCATTGCATTCACCGCACAAGGTGTAAGAACGGTATTTGGAGAGCAGCACACGGATGTGCATTTTGTAGGACTTGGTTTCCAGGTACTCAAAGAAACGCTTCACGCCGTACCACTGCTGGTTCCACTTGCCGTTCCAATTTGGTGAGCCGTTGATCACCCAGTCATGTTGTTCGGCGGTTAATTTGTACCAAGCGGTGTCACGCGGAATACCTGCGCTTTCCGCATGCCGCATCAAATCATCCTGACACTCTTGCCATGCTGGGGTTTGCATGGGTTTGATAGCGCCCATGCGCAAGGTGAGTTTGTCATTCGGAATCACCAAACCGTAGTCGACGCCAATGACCCGCCCAAAACCTTTGCACACCGGACAAGCACCTGCCGGTGAATTGAATGAAAACATGGACGGCGCGGGTTCGCTGTAGCGCAAATCGCTGTCCGGGCAATGCAATCCGGTGGAGAAGCGAAAGGCTTCGCCCGTGTTGTCTGCGTCTGCATCGGCTGTGATGCGGTAAGCGGTTAAGCGACCGCTGCCGCGCTGTAAGGCCAACTCAATCGCTTCCATGGCGCGCACATGCTCGACGTTTTGCAAACGAAAGCGATCGGCGACCACGTCCAACACCTGACGTTTACCGTCTGTCTCTGGTTTGGGTTTGGCGCTTTTCTTGGCTGCTGCTGTTTTTTTTGCGGCTGCGGATTTTTTCGCTGCGACCGGCACTGCTTCAGCGGTATAAGTGACTTCACGTTGTGCATGTATGCGGGTGAAACCACTGGCACTCAGCCAAGTTTGCAATTCATCAGCGCTGGTATTGGCGGGCAATTCAACGGGAAAGGTGATCACCCAACGCGGGTCGCTATCACTCAGCGCCATCAATTTTTTGAAAATGCTGTCCGCACTGTCGTGCTCCACCGCTTGCGCGGTTTGCTTGTCAAACAACTGACCAGCGCGGGCAAACAACAGTTTCAAATGGTCGTTCAACTCGGTCATGGTGCCAACGGTGGAACGCGAACTGCGCACCGGGTTGGTCTGGTCGATCGCGATCGCAGGCGGCACGCCTTCGACCTTGTCCACCGCCGGACGGTCCATGCGGTCTAAAAATTGCCGCGCATAAGCGCTGAAGGTTTCCACATACCGGCGCTGGCCTTCGGCATACAGAGTGTCGAACACGAGGCTGGATTTGCCCGAACCGCTGGGGCCAGTAAACACCGTCAATTCGTTGGTACGAATATCGATGTCGATGTTTTTGAGATTGTGCTGACGGGCACCCCGAATGCGTATAAAACCTTGGCTCATCCCGCCATTATTCACCGAGGTAGGCGGCTCGCACTTTCGGGTCATGCAGCAGGGCTTTTGCGTCTCCCTGCATGCTGATTTCGCCGGATTCCATCACGTAAGCACGTTGCGCCATTTTCAAAGCCCGGCTGGCGTTTTGCTCGACCAGCAGCAAGGTCACGCCCAAACCTGCCACTTCGGCAATCACCTCGAAAATTTTGTCCACCATGAGCGGTGACAAGCCCATGGACGGCTCGTCTAATAGCAACAACTTGGGCCGACTGAGCAAGGCGCGTCCCATGGCCAGCATTTGCTGCTCGCCGCCGGACAAGGTGCCGGCCAATTGCGCACTGCGTTCTTTCAAACGCGGAAACAAATGGAACACGCGTTCTATGTCATCTTGTATGCCTGCTTTGTCGCGGCGCAAATACGCGCCCATTTGCAGGTTTTCCAAAATGCTCATGCGGGTGAACACGCCGCGCCCCTCGGGCACCATGACCAAGCCTTGCTTGACCAAGTCCCAGGGCCCTTGCCCGCGAATATCGTGCCCCAAGTATTCGATGCGCCCGGCAGATGGCATGAGCAGACCGGTGATGGCTTTCATGGTGGTGGTTTTACCTGCGCCGTTGGAGCCGATGAGTGACACCAATTCGCCTTCGTTAACCTGAAAGCTAACGCCTTTGACCGCTTGTATGCCGCCATAAGCAACCCGCAAATCGTGCACCTGAAGCATTGCCGCCATGTCAGTGGCCTCCTGTGCCGAGATAGGCCTCGATGACCTTGGGGTCAGCCTGCACCTGTGCCGGTGTGCCCTGTGCGATTTGCTTGCCGTAGTCCAACACCGTCACGGCATCGCACAAACCCATGACCAATTTCACATCGTGTTCGATCAGCAAAATGGTGCGCCCATCGTTGCGAATGCGGTCAATCAATTCACGCAACTGCACTTTTTCCGTGGCGTTCATGCCGGCGGCCGGTTCGTCCAAGGCCAACAGTTGCGGATCGGTGGCCAATGCACGCGCAATTTCCAGACGGCGCTGATCACCGTAACTGAGTGTGCGGGCTTTGTAATCGGCCAACTGACCAATGCCGACATAGTCCAGCAATTCACGCGCACGTTGTTCAATGGCTTTCTCTTCCGCAAGAAAAGATTTGCTGCGAAAAATCGCGCCCAGTAGGCCGGAACCCGTGCGCACATGCCGACCGACCATCACATTTTCCAGCGCACTCATCTCGGCAAACAAACGGATGTTTTGAAACGTGCGCGCAATACCTGCTTGCGCGACCTCATGCACTGCTGTGGGTTGGTAAGGTTTGCCAGCCAACTCGAAAATGCCGGTGTCGGGTGTGTACAAGCCGGTGATCACATTGAAGAAAGTGGTTTTGCCTGCGCCGTTCGGGCCGATCAAGCCGTACACCTGGCCGCGCTGAATCG
>CAMDSU010000095.1 GCA_945907335.1 Bordetella parapertussis
TCGCAAGCCCACGCATTCATGAATGTCAAAGATGTTCAAGAATTGATGGCCCTGCAAGCTGGTTACCTGCAACCTCTGAGCGAAAAAGCCGTCGCCTTCAGCCGCCACGTTTATGACATCGCTTCCAACACCAGCAAAGAATTTGGCCATGCTTTCGAAGAAAAAGCGGCTGAAGCCCAAAAATCAGTGGTCGGCTTGGTGGATTCCGTGTCCAAAAACGCACCCGCTGGTTCTGAAAGCGCTATGGCGATGATGAAATCAGCCATGTCTGCCAGCCAAACCGCCATCGAAAGCGTACAAAAAGCGGTCAAGCAAGCCACCGAAGCTGCTGAAGCCAATTTACACGCAATGGCTACGACCACAGCTACGGCTTCCAAGCCTGTTGCACGCAAGCGTTAATCAGCCCTCAATATTGTCTCCTCGGATCCTCAGGAACACTGGTTCAGGGATCCGTTTACAAGGCCCGCTCACAAGGCGGGCTTTTTTTTATGCGCCCCCATATATTGACCGTCGCCCTGACCCTTGACCCGCTCAGGGTGCCATCAAGGCTTTTAATTGGGGCAAGGCTTGCTTCATGGCCGCGCGTCCGGCCTCAATGCTTTTTTTGCGGGCGGAAAACTCTGCGCTGCCCACATCGGGCAATGCGGGTCGTACCACCACTTCGGCCTGTGCCAATTCGAGTTGGCTGATGCTTTTTCCCATGATGCTGAACGTTTGCAACAAAACCTTGAGCAGATCGCTGGTTTTGGCATCTTCAGGTCGGCTGGAGATGTCGACGGCCAGCACCACATCGGCACCCATTTGTTTGGCATAGCGAACTGGAACCGGAGAGACCAAGCCGCCGTCTACATAATCCTTGCCGCCAATGCGCACCGGCTCAAACACCGACGGCACCGCGCTGGAAGCACGCACAGCCATGGCCACATCGCCGCGGCGGAACAAAATGCCATCGCCCGTGCGCAAATCGGTGGCAACGATGCCCAGTGGCATCTTCATGTCTTCGATCTTCATGCCGTTGAGTTGGCTGTTGACGTATTTACCCAAGGCTTCGCCACGCAACATACCGCGCCCGGTAAAAGGGTTAGCCCAATCGGTGAACTGGGACTCGTCCATGGTGTCGGCCAACCATTGCAATTGCGAAGCGGTTTTGCCGCTGGCATAAAACGCAGCGACCACGCTGCCAGCCGAGGTGCCAACTACCAAGGTCGGTTTGATGCCCTCTTCCTCTAAAACTTGTAGCACCCCAATGTGGGCAAAACCCCGGGCAGCACCCCCACCCAAGGCCAAGCCGAGCTTGGGGATTTTTTTCGCCACCGGGGCTTCAACCACAGGGGCTTGGGCGGGAGGCACTGGCGGTGACGGTGGAGGCACGCTCGCACACGCGACCATCAACAGCAACACAGCCGAGGAAAGAATTTTTTGGAGGAAAGTCATGGGTATGTGGAGCAAAGTCATGCAAAGGATTGTGGCAGGACTTCACTGCCATAATCTTTTGGCTAAGCACTGCTTTCGAAGCAGATTTTTCATGGAGAAACTTTATGCAAATTAAAAACAATGTATTTATCGTGACCGGCGGGGCCTCTGGTTTGGGAGAAGGCACCGCACGTTTACTGGCGCAACACGGCGGCAAAGTAGTGATTGCCGACATGCAAGACGACAAAGGCCAAGCCATCGCTGCTGAGTTGGGCGGCGCGTTCATGCACTGCGATGTGGCCAATGAAGAGCAAGCTGCGGCGGTGGTTAGTAAAGCCCAAACCTTGGGCAAGCTCTCCGGCTTGATCAATTGCGCAGGTATTGCCACGGCAGAACGCACCGTCGGCAAATCGGGGCCCCATGTATTGGCAGGCTTTCAACGCACCATCAACGTTAACCTGATCGGCAGTTTCAACATGATCCGATTGGCCGCACAGGCCATGAGCACCAACACCCCAGAAGAAACCGGCGAACGCGGTGTGCTGATTTCGACCGCGTCTGTGGCGGCATATGACGGACAGATCGGTCAGGCGGCTTACTCTGCTTCCAAAGGCGGTATTGTGGGCATGACCTTGCCTATCGCGCGTGACTTGTCCAAGCTGGGCATCCGCAACATGACCATTGCACCGGGTATTTTTGGCACACCCATGATGTTCTCTATGCCAAAGGATGTGCAAGACGCTTTGGCCGCCGGTGTGCCATTTCCTTCACGCCTTGGCACGCCGCATGATTACGCCAAACTGGTGATGCATATTCTGGACAACGACATGCTCAATGGCGAGGTAATTCGCCTCGATGGTGCCATTCGTCTGCCACCCAAGTAATACGATGCAGCTAAACCGTCGCATTTATGCGCTGATTGGATTGGCCATGCTGCTGCGGCTTGTGTGCAGTGGGTTGGCTTTGTGTGCGCCGGTTCTGTTTACACCTTGGGTGATGGCGCAAACATCACCCGTTGCACAACCCGAAGCATCCAGTGGCTGGACAGACAAACCAGGCTGGCGATTGAAGCAGCGTGGCGTGGCTGCAGCGCATCCGTTGGCCAGCGAAGCCGGACACCGCATCTTGCAAGCCGGAGGGTCTGCGGTAGATGCGGCCATTGCTGTGCAAATGGTGTTGAGCTTGGTTGAACCGCAATCCAGCGGCATTGGCGGTGGCGCTTTTTTACTGCACCACGATGGTCGGCAATTGCAAGTGTTCGATGGCCGCGAAACTGCACCACTACTTGCACCGCCAGACCTGTTCATGCTCAACGGCAAGCCTTTGCCTTTTAACGACGTGGTGAGTGGTGGACGCGCTGTCGGCGTGCCGGGCGTCCTACGCATGCTCGCCATTGCGCACCAGCAACATGGTCGCTTGCCGTGGGCCAGTTTGTTCCAACCTGCGATCGAATTGGCAGACAAAGGGTTTGCGATCAGCCCCAGACTGCATGCATTGCTCAAAGCCGAAACCAGTTTGCTCAAAGACCCACAAGCCGTGGCCTATTTTTTCAATCCAAATGGCACGCCTTTACCGGTGGGCCATGTGCTGACCAACCCGGGCTTGGCAAAAGTGTTGCGCATGGTGGCCAAACAAGGTGCCGATGCGTTTTACTCTGGCCCATTGGCACAACGCATCGTCGACAAAGTGCAACTGCACGCCAGTAACCCCGGTCTGTTGACCATGGCCGACATGCAAAAGTACCGGCCCCACATTCGCGACGCCCTGTGTTTTTCTCATGCCGCGACAACCCCTTTGCAAACCGTAAAAATTTGTGGCGTCGGCCCACCCTCTTCCGGGCTGATCACCATGGGGCAGATGTTTGGCATGCTTGCCGCCCGCCCGCCAACAGACCCAGAGATGGGCAGCGTGGATTGGCTACATCATTACAACGAAGCAGCTCGACTGGCATTTGCCGATCGGGCGATGTATATCGCTGACCCAGCGTATGTTCAAGCCCCTGGCTCTGGTTGGGACAGCCTGTTGAATGCCTCCTACTTGCATCAACGCGCATCGCAAATAGGGGCGCAACGCTTGCCCAAGGCCGAGGCAGGTTCGCCAGCGTCTTTCAAAAGTTCTTACGCTCCCATGCCTGCCCAAACAGAGCTTGGCACCAGCCATCTCAGCATCATCGATGGCCTGGGTCACGCAGTGTCCATGACCACCACCATCGAGAGCGGTTTTGGGGCACGCATGATGGTCAGCCCCGGCCCGCGTGGTGGTTTTTTGCTGAACAACCAACTCACCGATTTCAGTTTTATCCCGCACGATGCACAGGGCTTGCCCATCGCCAACCGCTTACAAGCCGGTAAGCGCCCACGCTCTTCCATGAACCCAGTGATGGTGTTTTCAGACAGCGCATCCGACACTGCGCCTGCGCCTTTGTTGATCAACATGGGCAGCCCGGGCGGCGCCATGATCATTCATTTCACCAGCCAAAGTTTGTGGGCCATGTTGCACAACGGCAAAGAGGCGCAGCAAGCATTGAACGCACCGCACAGCGGCCTGGTCAACGCGAACGGTCCCTTATTGCTGGAGAAAAACCGGTTCAATGCTGCCACCATCGAGGGTCTGCGTGCCAGAGGGCATGACGTATTGATCACCGAAATGCCCAGCGGCTTGCAAGCCCTTCAAAGAGACGCACAAGCTTGGTCAGGTGCTGCAGATC
The DNA here is from genome assembly GCA_945907335.1 of Bordetella parapertussis. GTDB lineage: Bacteria > Pseudomonadota > Gammaproteobacteria > Burkholderiales > Burkholderiaceae_C > Limnohabitans. The sequence goes on from CAMDSU010000095.1 coordinate 4,121, forward strand.
CGCGCCGTGAAGGCTGGGTCAGCGGCGACTGAATCCATGGCCATTCCCCAGTCTTTCATTCAAGAGTTGGTTGCACGCGCTGATGTGGTTGAAGTGGTGGGTCGCTACGTACAACTGAAAAAAGGCGGCGCCAATTACATGGGCTTGTGCCCTTTTCATGGAGAGAAATCCCCCTCTTTCACGGTCAGCCCCAGCAAGCAGTTTTTCCATTGTTTTGGTTGCGGAAAAAATGGCAATGCCATCGGTTTTTTGATGGAACACACCGGCATGAGTTTTGTCGATGCGGTCAAGGACTTGGCGCAATCGTATGGTTTGCAAGTTCCTGAAGACGATACCGACCCCATGCAGCGTCAACGTGCTGCACAACAACGCCAGCACCAAGCCACGCTCAATGATGTGCTGGAAAAAGCCGCAGACTCCTACCGCAAACATTTGAAAACCAGCCCTAAAGCAGTGGAGTATTTGAAAGGCCGCGGGTTGACCGGTGAAATTGCCAAAGATTTCGGTCTGGGCTATGCCCCGGACGGTTGGCGCAGTTTGGCCAGCGTGTTTCCCGATTACCAAGATACTTTGCTGGTTGAGTCCGGTTTGGTCATCAGCAACAACGAAGAAGCCACCGAAGAAAAACGCTATGACCGGTTTCGCGACCGGATCATGTTTCCCATTCGCAATGCCAAAGGGGAATGCATAGGTTTTGGCGGCCGCATCATTGGTGAAGGAACTCCTAAATACCTGAATTCACCAGAGACACCCGTCTTCAGCAAAGGGCGTGAGTTGTATGGTTTGTTTGAAGCCAGACATGCGCTGCGTGACGCCGGATATGTGCTGGTCACCGAAGGCTATATGGATGTGGTGGCGCTTGCGCAATTGGGCTTTGCTAACGCGGTTGCCACCTTGGGGACTTCCTGCACCACAGAGCATGTGCAAAAGTTATTTCGATTCACCGATGCCGTGGTGTTTAGCTTTGATGGCGATGCGGCCGGGCGTCGTGCAGCACGCAAAGCATTAGACGGTGCACTGCCCTACGCCAGCGATGTGCGCAACGTGAAATTTTTATTCTTGCCTGCTGAACATGACCCGGACAGTTTCATTCGTGAACACGGCAAAGAAGCCTTTGCACGCATGGTGTCAGATGCCACCCCGCTCAGCCGATTCATGGTGGAAGTCTCACGCGAAGGCTGTGACGTGGACACTGCTGAAGGTCGCGCCATGCTCGCGTCGCAAGCCAAACCTTTGTGGTCAGCCTTGCCCGAGGGTGTCTTGAAAACGCAGCTGCTGGGCGAATTTGCCGAGTTGGTCGGCATTGGTGAGCGCGAGTTGCTGCGGCTGTGGCAAGGTGCTTCAGCTGCCGTGAGCGAGCGTCGCCGCACAACGATGAAATCTGACAAGACTTGGGGGACCACTGGCGCCGGCCAAGTGGCACGCGGTGTTTCATTGCGAAGAAAAATTCCCAGCCGACAGGACCGTGCCTTGCAAATTCTGTTTACCGATATGCCGCAGTGGGCAGCGCTTGCTTCTGCGTTGCAACACTTGTTGATGGATTTGCCCCCACCACACGGCCGTTTGTTCACTTGGCTCGACCAGCAGTGGCATGAACACGGCGTGCAACCCTTGGCTGCGTTGCGCGAAGGACTGCGCGGACACGAAGACGAGTCCTTGTTGGCCCAACTGATCGACAACACGCCGCGAGAAATGGATAACGATGCAAGCGAACTGCAAAGCATCATGCTGGAGTTGGAAAAAGCTTTTTTAGCGAGCCAAATTGATGAACTGACACGCCGCATGGCCACAGATCCTCATGCCTATGCGAGCATCAAGCAACTTAACGCACGCTTGGCGGGTCTGAAAAAAGTGCCTCTGGTATAATCCAAAATCTTACAAGCGCGACAGCAACACCTCCGGGCCCGGCCAACCGTGACATTAAGCGCACGACCCGCCAAACTCCGCAAGGATTGCACTCCAAATGTTCGCCCTCACCGCTTGTTTGCCCTCCTCGATAAGCATGACGCTCGGCTCAACGGGCGTGTGATATTTTTTTGAATAAGGATTGACATGCCTTCCAAGAAACCCGCCAAAGCTGTTTCCAAACCTGCTGCCAAAGCTGCAACCAAACCAGTGACCAAAACCGTGACCAAAGCCTCTGCCAAACCTGCGCCTAAAACAATAACCAAACCTGCCACCAAAACACCCGCCAAGGCTGTCGCAAAAACACCCGCTAAGCCTGTCGCCAAAGCCCCAGCCAAACCCGTTGCGAAAACACCTGTCAAAGCAGCCACCAAGCCCGCCGCAAAAGCCGCCAGCAAACCAACAGCAAAGACCTCCGCAGAGCGCGCCAAGCCATCCAAAGCTGTTGACACAAAAGCTGCCAAAGGAAAAGCCACTGCCAAAAAAGTTTTAGAAGATGATGACATCGTCGACCTCGAAGCCGAATTCGCCGAAGAAACCGCCGCCAGCGGAGAAAAAGTCAAACCGCTGCGCATGAAAATCAGCAAGGCCAAAGAACGCGCCTTGATGAAAGAATTTGGCTTGGACGAAGCCGTGCTGTCCGAAGAAGACCTTGCTAAACGCCGCTCCCGCCTGAAAACCCTGATCAAGCTAGGTAAGACCCGAGGCTATTTAACGCACGGCGAAATCTCTGACCACTTGCCCGACAAGCTGGTCGATGCCGAAACCTTGGAAGTGGTGATCACCATGTTGAACGACATGGGTGTGGCGGTGTTCGAGCAAACACCCGACGCGGAAATGCTGATCATCAACAACACTGGCCCGACTGTCGCCAGTGAAGAAGAGGCCGAAGAAGAAGCTGAAGCCGCCTTGTCCACCGTTGACAGCGAATTCGGTCGCACGACCGACCCAGTTCGCATGTACATG
>CAMDSU010000096.1 GCA_945907335.1 Bordetella parapertussis
GTTGCAATCGGCTGCTCAATAATATCGTCGCTACTCAGTAAGAATGCGTCCGGAACTTTGGTATCCGCCCCGCCCAAAAATAGCAAATAAGGGTTTTGTTTTTTTTCTAACTCATGAACCGCAGTATTGAGTCTCCTGACAAAATCTGGTTTTAGAATAACATCATCTTCAAACACCAGAATATTTTTGAAATTGTTTTCAACGCATAAACGCCAAGCATGAATATGCTTGAGAACCAATGATTGCTGGGGCCGGTCTAGAACATTTTCAGTTTCAAATGTATTCAGAAGCAACTCTGTATTGAGCTCTGGTATGTCAAATTCGAAAATAAATTGGTAGGGTATTTGGTGCAATGCCATTTGTTGTTTGACATGCTTTATCCTGTCCTCAAATGTTCTGACAGATAAAACAAAAACAGCATCTATTGAAAGCTTCTCCATATTTAGCTATTTTTTATTTTTTTAATGACTTCCGAGGAAGAATAACCTTCCAAGAAGTCCAGAGCCATCACTTTGCCATTGTTTTTTAACACGCATTCTGCCCCGGCAATTTGATGGACTTCATAGTCGCCGCCTTTGACCAACACGTCGGGCAACAAATGACAGTAAAGCGTTTCAGGGGTGTCATCTGAAAATGAAACCACGCCTGTTACGCAAGCCAATGCACTTAGCATTTTCATGCGTGATTGCAATGGGTTGATGGGTCTTTTTTCACCCTTTAAGCGCTTGACAGATTCATCATCATTGACTGCAACGAACAACATATCACCAAGGGCTCGGGCTTTTTCTAAATAATCTATGTGTCCAGGATGCAAAATATCAAAGCAGCCATTGGTCATCACAACTGTCAATGACTCTGACTGCGCTTTGCTAATAATTGTTTTTAATTGTGTTTGTGTATATATCGCTACAGGTTTCGCATTTTGTTGTGTCTGCTGATTCAATTCATCAATATGTATAACAGCAGTTCCTAGTTTTGAGACCACCACACCTGCGGCTTTATTAGACAGAACCGCGGCTTGGCTCAAAGAAAAACCGGAGGCCAGCGCGACTGACAAAGTTGCTATCACCGTGTCTCCTGCACCCGTGACGTCAAATACTTCTTTTGCCTCAGTAGGTATGTGCAATGGACTTTGCTCTTTGGCCATCAAACTCATGCCTTTTTCACTGCGCGTGACCAACACAGCTTGCATATCCAGCGATTGCCTTAACGATTCGCCTTTGCTTTCAATGTCAGAGACTTGGGGACACGGCCCCACCACTGCTTCAAATTCATGCAAATTCGGGGTGATGGCTGTGGCGTGTCTGTATTTCTCAAAATCCTTGCCCTTGGTATCAATCAGAACCGGAACTCCTTTTTGACGAGCGCCATCGATGAATTGCTCAATTTCAACCAAGGTTCCTTTGCCGTAATCGGACAAAATGACAACGTCAACTTCAGACAATAATTTTTGGTAAGTGGCGTTAAATTGTTGGGTCGCCCAATTGCCATATGACGACTCAAAATCAAGTCGAATCATTTGTTGCTGTCTTGAGACTACCCGGTTTTTGACAATGGTTTTGAGGTCTGGCAATTTCAAAAGATGCGAATCAATATTGTTTTGCTGTAACAGCGATTGCATTTGAATGCCGTCTTGGTCGTCGCCAATCAGTCCCATCAATAAAGCTTTTGCACCCAACGAGGCGACATTGGCAGCCACATTTCCAGCGCCACCTAAGCGAATTTCCTCTTGGTTGATATTGACCACCACCACCGGCGCTTCCGGGGAAATTCTGTTTGATTGCCCGTACCAATAACGGTCAAGCATGACATCACCCACCACCAGCACACGGGCTTTGGAGAAGTCATAAGGTCCAGCAACAGTTGACTTAATGGGATCGTGCATGGTGTGTGAGGTAAGGTCAGACCAGTCCCAAATGGGTTTCAACGCTGTGGCAAATAATGTGACCAATCAAAATATGCATTTCCTGAATCCGTGCTGTTTGCTGGTGGACAATGACCACAGACAAATCGCATTTCTTAACAAGTTCTCCGCCGTCTCGGCCCAAAAGACCAATGGTTTGTATGCCCAGCAACTTGGCTTGGTTCACGGCATTGATCACATTGGCTGAATTGCCTGAAGTTGAGATGGCAATCAAAATATCGCCTGCTCGCCCCAAGCCTTTTACCTGTCTTGAAAAAATTTGGTCAAAGGCGTAGTCATTGCCAACACAAGTTAAAACTGACGTGTCAGTGGTCAGCGCCAATGCAGATATGGGCTCTCTGTCTTTGGTAAATCTTCCGATAAATTCCGCCGCGATATGTTGGCTGTCTGAGGCTGAGCCCCCATTGCCACACAGCATGATTTTGCCCCCGGCTTTAACCGCTGCAGCGATGACCAGACACGCTTGATTGACCGCCTCTTCAAGACTTTTGACCGACTCACATAAAGCTTGGTGTTCTTCTAAGTGCTGTAAAAACAATGATGGGTTCATAAAAATTATGGTTATCTTTAGTCAGTCGAATTTTGACGGGTTTTTACGTGACAAATTAGTCCCGCATTATACTGTCAGGGTTTGTTTACACCGCGTCAATCATCAGCACGATTCACCATTTTCTCAGGTGGTCGGTTGAGCCAATTGGCACCCTTCAACCTGTTTACGAACCCCTACAACGATGATCATCGTCACCGGCGGCGCCGGCCTCATTGGCAGTAACTTGATCGCGCAACTTAACGAACGCGGGTACACCGACATACTGGTCGTCGACCATTTGAAAAACGGTCACAAAATGCATAACCTAGCGGACTTGCATATCCGCGACTACTTAGACCGGGACGATTTCATGGCGCGTGTACTGGCCGGTCAGGACATGGGGCCGGTCAGCACCGTGTTCCATTTGGGCGCTTGCTCTGCCACCACCGAGTGGGACGGCCAGTTCATGATGCGCAACAATTTTGAATACAGCAAAACTTTGCTGCACTGGTGTCAAGCCATCAACGCCCAATATATTTACGCATCATCTGCATCGGTGTATGGCTTGGGCAAAAACGGCTTCAGCGAAAAACGCTCTGCTGAGTTGCCGATCAATATGTATGCCTACTCAAAATTTCAATTCGACCAGTATGTGCGCAGCTTGCAAGGACGCTTACGCCATCAGGTGGTCGGCTTGCGTTATTTCAATGTGTATGGCCCGCGCGAAGCGCACAAGGGCAGCATGTCTTCCACTCCTTTTCACTTCAACCGACAGGTACTTGCAGATGGCGTATGCCGTTTGTTCGAAGGCACTGACGGCTATGCCGATGGCGAGCAGCAACGCGATTTTGTGTATGTCGGCGACTGTGCCAAAGTGAATTTGTGGTTCATGGAACACGCCCAGCACAGCGGTATTTTTAACCTCGGCACCGGCCGCGCTCAATCGTTCAATGACATGGCTCGCGCCGTGGTTGCCTGGCACAAACAGCACCGGCAAGCAGATGCGCGCATCGAATACATCCCGTTTCCAGCGCATTTGCAAGGCGCTTACCAAAGTTACACGCAAGCCGATATATCTGCATTGCGGCGGGCGGGATACCACGAGCGGTTTTTGAATGTTGACGAAGGGGTCACGGCTTATCTGGACTGGCTCAATCGCGACTGAGACTGCGTTTTGTCTCTGCTGATTTATTCGGTGTCACTGCGATTGCAGCAGCTGCGCCACCCTATCCGGTCGAATATCGTTCAAGCAGCGGGTGTGACCGAATTGGCAGGTGCGCGCATAACAAGGCGCGCAATCCAGCGCCGGTGTGTATTGCGGGTCGTCCGCCAACCAAATCACTTGCGCTTTGTCGCTCAAGGGCGGCGTGTGACGCGGACTGCTCGAGCCAAACAGCGCGACTTGGGGCACGCCCAAGGCAGCGGCCACGTGCATCAAACCGGAGTCGTTGCTGACCACGTCGCGTGCGGCTGAAATCAGATCAAAGGCTTGCGACAAACTGGTTTTTCCGGCCAAGTTCAACACGTGCGAACTGGCCGCCATGTGTGCAATAGATTGGCACAAATCACTTTCTTTGGTCGATGCCAGCAAGACCACGCGCCCTTGTATACGTTGGCACAAATCGGCCACATGGGTCGCAGGCCACATCTTCGCCGGTCCATACTCTGCGCCAGGAGCAATCACTGTGTAAGCACCGGCCTGCAAGCCATTGGCTTGCAGAGTTTGCCGCACAGATTCCGTAGCGCGCTGCAGTACCGGTTGCACACGGTGATGGGTGTCGCCCGGCTTGCCACTTAAGGCAAGATAAAAATCGACCATGGGAGGGCGTTCGTCACGTGGCGGATTCGGCAGTCGGTGTGTGAGCAGCCCATAGCGCGATTCGCCGTGGTAGCCGATGCGCTCAGGAATGCGAGCCAACCACGGAACCAATGCGCTTTTCAAAGAGTTCGGCATCACATAAGCGCGGTCAAACTTACCCCGCCATTGACGCGCCAGCGCACGGCGCTCTGACCATTGCAACTTACCGTGGGCAAATGGCAACTCATACACCTGAGAGACGCTGCCCATGTGCTGGTATATAGGGGCCACCCATGGCAAAGCTGCCACGGTGATTTGCTCACCCCTGCGGTGCAACTCTCGCAACAAAGGCTCGGTCATGACCGCGTCACCGATCCATTGCGGGGCGACGAACAGACTGCGCGTCATGGCTGGGTCAAACGCCTGCCCAATCGCCTGCGCCGCTGGTCAGTGGTGGTGCACATGTTCACCGTCTTTCAAGCGGTAAACGGTAGAGCAATACGGGCATTTGGCTTGGCCGGTGCGTGCCACATCCAGAAACACTTTGGGATGGGTGTTCCACGTGGCCATGCCAGCCATGGGGCTGGGGCAAAACACGCCGCCGTGGCTGTTGAGGTCCGCGGCGTTGAGTTCTATGGGGGTAGACGTAGGAAGTTGTGTCATCACACTGCCGTCAACCAATGGGCGTATTTGGCATTGCGCCCGTTGACGATGTCAAAGAACGCGGTCTGGATTTTTTCAGTGATCGGGCCACGGCTGCCCGCACCAATTTCTATGCGATCGAGTTCTCGAATCGGTGTGACCTCGGCTGCGGTGCCGGTGAAAAATGCTTCGTCAGCGATATACACCTCGTCGCGTGTGATGCGTTTTTGCACAATCTCCAAACCCAGGTCTTTGGCGATGTGGAACACCGTGTTGCGGGTGATGCCGTTCAAGGCGCCGGCCGACAAATCAGGCGTGTAAATCACGCCGCCTTTGATGATGAACAGGTTCTCGCCCGCGCCTTCAGACACAAAACCCGAAGCATCCAACAGCAATGCCTCGTCATAGCCGTCGTCGAGCGCTTCCATGTTGGCCAATATCGAGTTGGTGTAGTTACTTACCGCCTTGGCCTGGGTCATGGTGATGTTGACGTGGTGGCGTGTGTAGCTGCTGGTTTTGACGCGAATGCCGCGTTTCATGCCGTCGTCACCCAGGTAAGCGCCCCACGTCCATGCCGCCACCATGAGGTGAATCTGGTTGCCTTTGGGGCTGACGCCGAGCTTTTGTGAACCAATCCAAGTTAAAGGTCTGACATAGCCAGACTTCAACTGGTTAGAGCGCACCACGGTGCGCTGGGCTTCATTGACTTGTTCTTGGGTAAAAGGAATTTTCATGCGCAAAATTTTGGCGCTGTTAAAAAGCCGTTCGGTGTGCTCTTGCAAACGAAAAATAGCGGTGCCATTCGCGGTGTCATAAGCACGCACGCCTTCAAACGCGCCGCAACCGTAATGCAAGGTGTGTGACAGCACATGGATCTTGGCATCGCGCCATTCCACCAGCTCGCCGTCCATCCAAATCTTGCCGTCACGGTCATGCATGGGGGGAGGCAGGGCACTCATGGAAATCCTTTCGGGGACAATCAGACATTAAAGGGAGCGATTTTACGTCCCGCCGTCAGCCTCAGAAACTGAGGTGTGGCGCTCTAGCGTAAAGCGGACCAAGCGGCCCTCTTTAAATTCGCAGTGCACCTTGTCTCCCGCAGGGTCTTGCCACACAAATATTTCGGGTTGCTGACCTGATTCGGTACGTAATTGACCCAAACTTCTTGCCAGTCCGATGACCTTGAGCAAGCGCTGCCCCGGGTGCAATGTTGCATGGAACATCACCGCGTTGTCCAGAGTACCCATGGGGCGTTCGGCGGCGCTCTCCATGGTTTTCATCAAACGCGTGACGTGTTGCAACAGCCAAAAAATGATGCCGCTTGAAACCAGCGAAAAGCCCCACCAACCAAAGGCGCGAAAGGACAAGTACAACAGCGCGGCCAAGCCAAAGGTGAGTGTCAAGGATCGCCAGTTCATGCGCGCATTTTGACGCATGCAAGAACAGCCCTTTATTTAGGCACTTTGGCGGTTTTGCCGTTGAATTCGCCCGCGATGGCTTGGGTGTGACATGCGCTGCAATTGGCGGCGCTGACACGCATCGGCTTTTTCCAAAAAGTAGCAGGTATTTTTTTGCTATTGCGGTGAATGCTTTGCCACCAGTCACTTTGCGTGATGCGGTGTTGCGGCGGGTCTTGGGTCGCCGCTGGCGCGAACGTGCCTGCGTTTTGTTGCAACCAATCTGAAAATTCTTTTTGCGTGTCCACATTCACCATGACGCTGCCACCAAAATGCGCGGGCATGTCTGCCATCAACTGTTGCCAAGCAGTGGCTGGCAGCATGCCTGGCGGGTAGGCGTTGTGGCAAACCGTGCATTGCTGCGTGTAAGGCGTGAATGTCGGGATGGGTTCGCTGACCTGGGCTTGCGCCAGCGATA
>CAMDSU010000097.1 GCA_945907335.1 Bordetella parapertussis
CCGCAAGAATCCCTGATCGCCCATGACCAGCGCGATTTAGATTTATTCCATCCGTGGGCTATCAGCAGTGAGGAGGCCGCCACTCTGGCGCTTCGCTGTGAAGCCGCCGCCTTACAAACCGATGCGGGCATTACCAACAGCGAAGGTGCGGCGGTGTCTGCCCAGCAAAGCCATTTTTTCAGTGCCCACACGCATGGTTTCAGAGGGGGCTATGCCAGTTCACGGCACAGTGTCTCAGTGGCACCGATTGCGGGCACGGGTGACGACATGCAGCGCGACGCCTGGTACAGCTCAATGCGCCATCCAAACGAATTGGCCGCTCCCGAAGTGGTTGGTCGATACGCTGCAGAGCGTGCACTCAGCCGTTTGCACGCTCGCAAAATCCGTACTGTCAGTTGTCCGGTGTTGTTCGAGTCGCCATTGGCGGCCGGTTTGTTGGGCGGTTTGGTGCATGCACTCAGCGGCGGCGCGCTTTATCGCAAAAGCAGTTTCTTGTTGGACTCATTGGGCAAACAAGTACTGCCTTCGCACGTACAGGTGCATGAAGACCCATTCGTCATGCGCGGCAAAGGCAGTTCACCTTTTGATGATGAAGGGGTCAAAACCCAAGCGCGCGACATCATTCAAAACGGACAAGTACAGGGCTATTTCCTCAGCAGTTATTCGGCACGCAAACTGGGCATGCAAACCACCGGCAACTCTGGCGGTTCGCACAATTTGGTGATGCGCTCTACCCAAACCCGCGGTCAGGACGATCTCAAAGCCATGCTAAATAAACTCGGCACAGGTTTGTTCGTGATCGAACTCATGGGGCAGGGCATCAACTACGTCACGGGGGACTACTCGCGCGGTGCCAGCGGGTTTTGGGTCGAGAAGGGTGAAATCGCGTATCCCGTGCAAGAAATCACCATCGCCGGCAACATGAAAGACATGCTGATGGGCATAGAAGCCATAGGTTCTGACACCTATAACTATGGCGCCAAAACCATTGGCTCTGTGTTGATCAACCGGATGAAAGTCGCAGGCGCTTAAAAAGCTTCAGCGGTCAAGAACCACCATGGCGTTGTCATACCATTGCGCCCACAGTTTTTGACCGATCTCAATATTTTCATGGTGTCGGTTGGTGTTTGTGACCCAAGCTTGAAGCAGTTGTCCATTGCCCATTTTTAAGTGGTAACTGGTGTAACTGCCAAAGTACGACAAGCTGTCCACCGTACAGGCAATCGTGTTGTGTGTGTTAGACAGATCATCCAGGCTTAAATGAATTTTTTCAGGCCGTAGTGCCACCGTCACTTGCATTCCTAAGTGCCCAGAGATACCGTGGCCCACAAAAAAACTGCAGACATCACTTTGTACGACGGTTTTTTCTGCATCATCGACTGTGACTTCGCCGTCGATCAAGTTCACATTGCCAACAAAGTCAGCAACAAATCGGCAGTTGGGGTATTCGTAGACTTCGCTGGGCGAGCCCACTTGCAAAAACCGGCCTTCGCTCATGACTGCAATACGGTCTGCCATGGTCATGGCTTCATCTTGATCATGCGTCACCATGACACAGGTCACGCCCACTTGTTTGATGATCTTGACCAATTCCACTTGGGTTTCTTCGCGCAATTTTTTATCAAGTGCACCCAGCGGTTCATCGAGCAGAAGTAACTGCGGTCGCTTGACCAGACTGCGCGCCAACGCCACGCGTTGTTGCTGGCCGCCTGACAACTGGTGTGGGCTGCGTTTGGCAAATTTTTGCAATTGCACCAGTTGCAGCATGTTTTCAACCCGTTGTTGAATTTCCGCTTTGGCAACGCCGTCGCGTTTCAAGCCAAATGCCACGTTTTCCCAGACATTGAGGTGGGGGAAAAGTGCGTAAGACTGGAACATCATGTTCATTGGGCGCTCATAGGGCGGCAAATCTGTGACGTCTTTGCCGTCCAGCCAAACGCTCCCACTGGTGGGCGTTTCAAACCCTGAAAGCACCCGAAGCAAAGTCGATTTTCCGCAACCGGAAGAACCCAGCAGCGCAAAAATTTCACCGCGATCAATACCCAGACTGACATCGTTGACAGCAAGGGTTTCACCAAAACGCTTGGTAACGTGATCTATGCGCAAGTAAACAGATGAATCGGTCACGGTGTTTGTAAAAAAAAATGGCCGGGGACACGCTGGAACCAGCGCAACGAATTGCTTGGATTTTAGGCATTAACCATATGAGGCTTGTTTGATTTGAATGGGTGAAGGAAATTGGGCTTATTTGGTCAATGCGGCCTTGACCGCAGCACTGACTTCACCCATGTCTGCTTTGCCTGCAAGCTGTGCTTTGACAGCGCCCATGACCTTGCCCATGTCGCCCGGGCCGCTTGCACCCAACTCGGCCACGATAGCTGCGACTGCATGCTGCACCTCTTGAGCGTTGAGGCGTTGCGGCAAATAGGCTTGTAAAACCATGATTTCGGCAGTTTCGATGTCAGCCAAATCTTGGCGAGCCGCGCTTTGGTAGGCGGCGACAGAGTCTTTGCGTTGCTTGATCAATTTATCCACAATGGCGATGACCATGATGTCGTCAAGCTCGACACGCTCATCGACCTCTTTTTGCTTCATTGCGGCTTGTAACAAGCGGATGGTGCCCAAGCGCACGCTGTCTTTGGCGCGCATCGCTGTTTTCATGTCTTCAGTGATTTGTTGTTTGAGGCTCATGAGGTTCTCCAGTACAAATAAAAAAAGGCCCGCGCGGGCTGGGCCGGGCGAGCCTGATCAGGCCGTGGCCTGCAAGCAGATCAGTACAGTTTTTTCGGCAACTGCATACTGCGCACGCGCTTGTAATGGCGCTTGACTGCGGCAGCTTTTTTGCGTTTGCGCTCGGCGGTGGGTTTTTCATAAAACTCACGGGCACGAAGGTCGGTCAGCAAACCGAGTTTTTCGATGGTGCGCTTGAAACGGCGCAAAGCCACGTCAAAGGGTTCGTTTTCTTTTACACGGATAGTGGTCATTGACAACAATTTTCAAAAATGTGCACGCTCGGCATATGAAGAAGATCGGACTTCAAGGCCTGCGAAGCGGTGGTGCCCGACGGAGGGTTTGGCTGTCGGGGGATGGCCGGAAAATCCAACATTATAGCGGTTTGAGCCGAGCTGCCAAGGCCTTTGCACAGGCGTGGGCGCTGGCCCAAGCCCACTGGAAGTTGTAGCCGCCCAACCAACCCGTGATGTCGACCACTTCACCGATGAAATACAGCCCCGGTTGCTTGGATTCCATGGTTTGTTGGGACAAATCCCGTGTATCAATGCCGCCAGCTGTGACCTCGGCCTTGGCGTAGCCCTCGGTTCCTGACGGCGTCATTGACCAGTTTTGCAGCGAATCGGCGAGTTGCTGTAGCGCCTTGTCGGAAGTGTCTGGCAGGCTGCGTTGCCATTGCGCTTGTCTGGCCGTCCAGGCATCAGCCACGCGCGAAGGCAGCCATGCGGATAGGGTATTCGCCAAATTTTTTTTGGACGATTGTTTGGCGCTGATCAAGGTGTGTGCCAAGTTGAGGTCAGGCAACAGGTTCAGGCGAATGGGCTTGCCGGTTTGCCAATAGCTGGAAATTTGCAGCACCGCCGGACCCGACAAGCCCCGGTGAGTGAACAACAGGTCTTCGTTGAACGATATCGGTTTTTTGCCTTCGCCAGTTTGCATGGCGACCGGCAGTGACAGCCCGGCCAGCGCCGCGTATGGCTGCCAGTCGTTGGCGGAAAAGGTGAGCGGCACCAAAGCGGGGCGCGGCTCCACCATACGCATGCCGAATTGTTTGGCCAACCGGTAACCGAGGTCGGTGGCACCGATTTTGGGGATGGACAAGCCGCCGCTGGCGACCACCACGGCCTTGGCTTGAACTTGCCCTTGACTGGTCTCGGCCACATAGTGAGGTTCAGGCGCATCGCTGTAGGTCAAACCCAACAGACTGCAAGGCTGCCAACGTGTGACTGTGCCGCCCATGGCGCCGGCTTCGCATTCGCGCAGCAACATGTCGATCAGGTCTTGTGCGCTGCGGTCGCAAAACAACTGGCCTTTGTGTTTTTCATGGAAAGGGATGCCATGTTTTTGCACCAAGGCGATGAAATCTTGCGCCGTGTAACGGCTGAGTGCACTGCGAGCAAACATGGGGTTGTCCCCGAGAAAATGAGTATGCGGCGCGCTCGGATCCATGTCTTTGTTGGTGAAGTTGCTACGGCCACCGCCTGAAATGCGGATTTTTTCTGCCACTTTGGCGTAATGGTCTAGGACTAAAACATTCAAGCCTTGTTGGGTCGCCACACCTGCACAAAATAAACCTGCAGCACCTGCACCAATGATCAGCACATCAACCTGGGTCATGGCTGCTGTAAAAAAGACTCGATGTGCTGCGCCAGTATCTGCGGTTGGTCGTGGTGCATCATGTGACCGGCGTCTTGTATGGTGACGCTGTGAATGTCTTTGATGTGCTTTAAGCGCTCATGAAATTCTTCCAGCTTGTACTTGCCTTGCCACCATTTTTCAAGATCGTTTTGGCTGGCTTCGACATTGAGCACAGGCCCACTGATGCTTTGGTAGATGGCCAGCATTTCTTCCACGCGAAACAAATAGGGGTTGATAACTTTGTGCGCCGGGTGACCCAGAATTTCCCATTCGCCGTTGCTGTTTTGTTGAGCCCAGTGCTGCGCGAGCCATTGCGCTTTGTCTAAACTCAAACGTGGATTGGTTTTGATCAATCGTTGCGCGACTGCTTCGCTGTCGGGATAGGTACGCAAATTCATTTCGCCTTGGCGAGCAGCTTTGACTTCGTTCAACCATTTCGCGTAGCGGCGAGGGGCTTGCGATGGTTGGGTGGCAGCCAGACCAAAACCTTCTAGATTGATCAGGCGGCGAATGCGCTCGGGTCTTGCGCCGGCGTACATGGACACCACCGTGCCGCCCATGCTGTGACCCAGCAAATCGATCTGTCCTTCAGGTTGGAAATAGTCAACCAATGCATCTAGATCGGCCAGGTAATCGGGGTACCAGAAGGTGTCAACTTCGCCCACATCGGTGAGACCAAAACCACGCCAGTCCGGCGAAATAATGTGGCGGTCTTGCTGCATGGCATCCACCACAAACTGAAAGGAAGCGCTGACATCCATCCAGCCGTGCACCATGAACAGCGGTAACTGCCCAGGGCGCGGCGTGCCCCATTCGCGCACGTGGTATTTGAGTTGACGCAATTTGATGAAGCTGGTGCGGGAAGTGTTTTTAACTTGGTACATTCGGCCAATCATAAGGATGAATCCGATGACAGCCGGTCGCTTATCAGACAACCACTTTCAGATGCACAGCAGCTTTCGCTGGTCGGTGCCCACGCATTTCAATATCGCCGAGGTGTGTTCGCGCCGTTGGGCGGCCTCATCGTTATACGCACAGCAGACTGCAGTGGTTTGTCATCATGCCAACCTCGGCATGCAAACACGCCACACGTATGCACAATTACAGCGCGCTGCTGATGCGTTGAGTCATGTTTTGTTCCGCTTGGGCGTCAAACCCGGCGACCGCGTGGCGGTGGTACTGGCGCAGCGCTTTGAAACTGCGGTCGCTTACATGGCGGTGTTGCAAATGGGTGCGGTGGCTGTTCCTTTGTCGCAGCTATTCGGCCCCGAAGCATTGGCCTACCGTTTGCAAGATTCAGGCGCAGTGGTTGCTGTGGTGGATGAGGTGTCGTCATCGGTGGTCGCCGGGCTACAGCAAACTTGTTCTTCATTGCGAGCTTGCATCGGTGTGGATGAACAAACCGGCGATATGTTTTTTGATGCACAAGCGGCTCACCCTGCCCATCAATGGTCCTTGTTCAATACCTTGGCCACCGACCCGGCGGTGTTGATTTACACCAGCGGCACCACCGGCCCGCCCAAAGGCGCATTGATTCCACACCAAGCGTTGATCGGCAATCTCAGCGGTTTTGTGTGTAGCCAAAACTGGTTTGGTTTTCCGACCAGTAATGTCCCATCACCAAAGCAAAGCGAATTACCTATCGGTAGCCATGCAGTCTTTTGGTCGCCTGCCGACTGGACCTGGACCGGCGGGCTGATGGACGCAATGCTACCGACGCTGTATTTTGGTCGTCCTATCGTCGCCTGGGCCGGACGCTTCTCGGCTGATCTGGCGTTTTCATTGATGCAAGAACACAGGGTCACGCATGCGTTTTTGTTTCCCACGGCGTTGAAAGCCATGATGAAAGCCTATCCGTCGCCGCAAGCGCGTTTTCAACTCGACTTGCAAGCCATCATGAGCGCCGGTGAGGCCGTGGGCGATACGGTATTTGCTTACTGCCGCGATGAGCTTGGCGTCACGGTGAATGAAATGTTCGGGCAAACCGAGATCAACTACATCGTTGGCAACTGCGCCATGAATGGTGATACCACTGACGGCGTTGGTTGGCCCGCCAAACCAGGCAGCATGGGCCGCGCCTACCCCGGGCATCGCTTGGCGGTGATTGATGAGGAAGGCCATGAATGCGCCGATGGTGTGCCCGGCGATGTGGCTTTGCATCGGTTGGATGTGCACGGCCAACCCGACCCGATTTTCTTTCTCGGCTATTGGAACCAGCCGGACGCAACCGATCGCAAATTCACCGGCGACTGGTGCCGAACTGGCGACCTGGCCACGCGCGATGCCAACGGTTATCTCTGGTACCAAGGCCGTGCAGACGATGTGTTCAAGGCCGCCGGTTACCGCATAGGCCCGAGCGAAATTGAAAACTGTCTGGTGAAACACCTTGCG
>CAMDSU010000098.1 GCA_945907335.1 Bordetella parapertussis
ATTCCGGTGGGCTATTTGTATTGCATAGGCAACCCGCGCACCGACTGGCTGTACCAGACCGAACCGGCAGAGGGTTTGAACGGTCGCAGCCTGCGCTACCCGCGCGGCAAAGTGTTGGGCGGCTGCTCCAGCATCAACGGCATGATTTACATGCGCGGCCAGTCGCGTGATTACGACCAATGGGCCGCCATCACCGGCGACCCGCGTTGGAGCTGGGAACACAGTCTGCCCTACTTCAAAATGCACGAAGACCATTACCTCGGCGCGAACGAATTACACGGCGCCAAAGGCACGCCTGCCGAAGTGGTGAAACAAGGCCAAAGCATTTATCACCAGACTTTGCGCCACCGCAATGCAGGCGGCGAATGGCGGATTGAAAAACAGCGCTTGCGCTGGGACGTGCTGGATGCGTTTGCGCAAGCTGCGGTGCAAGCCGGTATTCCCGCCACCGACGATTTCAATCGCGGCTCTAACGAAGGCGTGGGTTATTTCGAGGTGAACCAAAAAAGCGGTTGGCGCTGGAACACAGCCAAAGCATTTTTGCGACCCGCTTGTTATGCGCGACCGAATTTCGAAATGTGGACCTCGGCTCAAGTGGCCAAGCTGCACATAAACACGCAAGCCGACGGCAGCATCGCCTGCACCGGTGTGGACGTGTGGAACGGCGATGAGCGCGTGCAAGCAGTAGCGCGCCAATCGGTGGTGCTGTGCGCCGGTGCGATTGGTACGCCGCAATTGCTGCAACTCTCAGGCATTGGCCCAGCGGCGCTGCTGCAACAACACGGCATCAAGCCAGTGGTTGATCTGCCGGGTGTGGGCGCGAATTTGCAAGACCATTTGCAAATCCGCGCGGTGTTCAAAGTCAAAGGCGTAAAAACTTTGAACACCATGGCCAACAGTTGGTGGGGCAAAGCCGCTATCGGTTTGGAATACCTGTTGCATCGCAGCGGCCCGATGAGCATGGCGCCTTCTCAACTCGGCGCGTTCACCCGCAGCGACCCCTCGCAAGCCTGGCCGAACATCGAATACCACGTGCAGCCGCTCAGCCTTGATGCATTCGGCGAACCGCTGCACAGCTTTCCTGCGTTCACCGCCAGCGTCTGCAACCTCAGCCCATCCAGTCGCGGCACGGTCAACATACAAAGCGCGGACTTTTCGCAAGCCCCGCTGATCGCGCCAAATTATTTATCCACCGACGAAGACCGCCGCGTGGCCGCAGACTCTTTGCGCGTGACACGCCGCATCGCCGCGCAACCGGCGCTGTCTCAATACCAGCCCGAGGAATGGAAGCCGGGCACGCAGTTTCAAACCGACGATGAACTCGCTCGTCTGGCCGGTGACATAGGCACCACGATTTTTCATCCGGTCGGCACCGCACGCATGGGTCGCATGGATGACCCGTTGGCAGTGGTTGACAGTGAGTTGCGCGTGCTTGACGGGCGCGGCGGCTTGGTAGGCGGCCTTCGTATCGCCGACGCCTCTGTCATGCCAACCATCACCAGCGGCAACACCAACAGTCCGGTGTTGATGATTGCAGAACGCGCCGCAGAATTACTGGCCATGGATGCCGCTGAACTCGGGTAATCACCAGTGAGTACGGCCACGTTCATGGCCTACATTTCTTTGACTCAAAGCGATGTGCTCAAACACATGGCTGACGAGGGTCTGAGGAGACGATATTGCGCAGCCTCCACAAGGCGGTATGCGTGACATGAGAAAAGCACCGCATAACGGTGCTTTTTTTTCGACAAGAAGAAAGCCTTGATGGACATTTTGCTGGTCAGCCTGATGTCGGCGCTGGCCGGCTTTGTCGATGCGGTGGTCGGTGGCGGCGGGCTGATTTTGGTGCCGGCGCTGTTCGCGGCTTACCCCACCGCGCACCCAGCCAGTTTGCTGGGCACCAACAAATCCGCCTCTGTCTGGGGCACACTGTTTGCGGCTTGGCATTACAACCGTCGCGTGACTCTGGCTTGGCGCGCATTGCTTTGGGCCAGTGCGCTGGCGTTCATCGGCTCTTGGGCAGGGGCTTACTTGCTTACCTTGGTCTCCCCGTACTATTTGCGCCAAGCCTTGCCCGCGGTGCTGATTGCATTATTGGGTTACACCTTGTGGCACAAACAACTGGGTCAAACCCATGCCCCGCGTTTCCAAGCGCGCAAACAAGCCCTTTATATGGCAATGATTGGCTGCACGATTGGTTTTTACGATGGTTTTTTCGGGCCGGGAACAGGCAGTTTTTTGGTGTTCTTATTGGTGCGCGTTTTGGGGTTCGATTTTTTACATGCCTCGGCACACAGCAAAGTGATGAACCTATCAAGCAACTTGGCGGCTGTACTGTTGCTCTCTTGGCAAGGCCATGTGTGGTGGCACTTAGGCATACCGCTGGCACTGGCCAATGTGGCGGGCAGTTTGCTTGGCAGTCGCATGGCCCTGAAACACGGGGCGGTGTTTGTGCGCTGGCTGTTTATTTTGGTGGTGGCTGCCCTGGCCCTCAAGACTGCGCGCGACGCATGGTTTGTGTAGCTTTCAGGGCTCTTCTTCCACGGTCGGCTCAGCAGGCACATTGATGACCTTTGGCGGCCATGGTACGGCGGACGCTGGGCGACGCTTGCCGATCGGCCGCGTCGCCTGACCGACACGCACCGCCTCCATGTCTTCTTGAGACGGATACATACCGAGCAATACAAAATCAAACACCCGTCTTGCAATAGGCGCTGCATTTTGCGCACCAAAACCAGCGTTTTCCACCACCATGGCCAAAGCTATTTTGGGGTTGTCGGCTGGGGCGTAGGCAATATACAGCGCATGGTCACGCAAACGCTCGTCAATTTTCTTGGCGTCATACACTTCATTTTGCTTGATGGTGAATACTTGGGCTGTGCCAGTTTTGCCCCCGCTTGAGTATTCCGCGCCGACAAAGCTTCCTGCCGAAGTGCCTTCTAAGTTCACCTCCACCAAAGCTTGTCGAATCAGCGCAATATCTTCCGGCTTGAATGGCAAAGGTTGTGGCAGCTCTTTGACCACCGCCTGCTTTTCTTTGGTCTCAATGTCCACCACTTCGCGCACCAAATGTGGCCTGATGCGGTTTCCGTTATTGACGATGATGGACAAGCCTTGTGCCAACTGCAACATGGTGAAACTGTTGTAGCCTTGGCCAATGCCCAATGAAATAGTCTCACCAGAGTACCAGCGTTTTTGTTCCGGGCGCTTATAGGTTTTTTGTTTCCATGCGGTAGAGGGCAAAATACCTTTGGACTCTCCTTGGATATCAATGCCGGTGAGTTGCCCAAAACCAAACAAACCCATTTGTTCGTAAATCAGGTCCACCCCCATATCGCGGGCCAACAAATAGTAATAGGTGTCGCATGACTCAACGATTGCCTTGCGTAAATCTACGGTGCCATGACCGCTCTCTTTGTCATCGCGGAATTTATGACTGCCGAACATAAAAAAACCGGGGTCATTGATGGATTGTTCGGGGGTACGCCGACCGGTATTGAGCGAGGCCAGCGACATAAAAGGTTTATAGGTCGAGCCGGGCGGATACGTGCCTCTGAGTGCGCGGTTCAGCAACGGCTTGTCTGGCGATTCATTGAGCTTTTGCCAGTTTTTGACATCAATGCCTTCGACGAACAAGTTGGGGTCAAAGGTGGGCTTGCTGACAAACGCCAATACCTCGCCGTTACTGGGGTCGATGGCCACCAAAGCCCCTCGTCGGTCCCCATACATTTCCTCAACCAATTGCTGTAACTTGATATCAATGGACAGCACCACGGTGTTGCCGGGCGTGGCTGGACTGCTGCGCAAGCGGCGAACCGCATGTCCGCCCGCAGAGGTTTCCATCTCATGCACCCCGGTGATACCGTGCAACTGGCGCTCATAACTTTGCTCAATACCCAGTTTGCCTATGTAGTCAGTGCCATGGTAATTGCCGGCATCCTCTTGCTCTTCAAGTTTTTCTTTTTCAGCCGGATTGATACGCCCTATGTAGCCAATCACATGGCTGGCCAATTCGTTGTAGGGGTAATTGCGAAACAAACGGGCACGGATTTCG
Organism: Bordetella parapertussis; assembly: GCA_945907335.1. Lineage (GTDB taxonomy): Bacteria > Pseudomonadota > Gammaproteobacteria > Burkholderiales > Burkholderiaceae_C > Limnohabitans. Next base: position 4,055 of record CAMDSU010000098.1, read on the forward strand.
ACGCCAGGAAAGCGGTAACGCTGAGCAGCAAAACGAGCGACTTCCTCGTCGCTCAAGCGGGTGCGGATCGGCACAGATTCAAAGCTTTTGGATTCTTCAAGAAGTTTGCGAAATCGACGTTTATCGCGTCCCTGAATGTCTATCAGTTCAGCCAGTTTTGTAAAAACATCATCCAGGGGCTCCACCAGTTTGGACGGGGTGATCTCCAATGTGTAGGCTGAGTAATTGGTGGCCAACACAATACCGTTGCGGTCCATGATGACGCCACGGTTAGGTACGATGGGAACAATAGCGGTGCGGTTGCTTTCGGCTTGCGCATTCAATTCCTGATAGCGCCACAACTGCAAATACATCAAGCGCAGGCTCAACAAGCCAAATGCCACCAAGACCATCAAACTGGCAACCATCACACGCGCTCTAAAGCGCTGCAAGTCATATTCAACATTGCGCAACAGGCTCATAAAGGTCGGTGCTTGTCGGGGTCAGGGGCGCGGCGTTGGGGCGCGAGCAACAACACGGTAATGACCGGCCACATCAAAGCCTGCAGCACAGGCGGCAAAAGAAACGCCCATCCGGGGAATAAACCGCCTGCGGCGATACGCACTGACAACTCCAGCAATTGTGCGGCCATGAATACGGGCAATACTTGCAAGGCTTGTGAGGGCACATCAAACCACAAAATACGGCGGTGAATCATGGTGGCCAAATAGCCCTGGACGGTGTAGCTGAGTGCATGTTGGCCCAGTAAAGATGTCTGATGGACATCGGTGAGTAAGCCCAGAATAAAAGATATTCCCACACCGACTTTCAGCGGTTGATGGATGGCCCAAAACACCAACACCAGCGCCAACCAGTCGGGTGCCCAAGCGGCATTGCCCAACCAAGACATGCTCTGCAACATGTCCAATACAAACGCCGCCAACAGGGTCAGCAACATAAACAAAGGACTGACCGGCAAGAGCAATTGCTGACCACGCGGCATGATCATCATTTGGCTCCTTTGACAACAGGTTGCGGCGCAAGAGGCAAATCGGCAAACCCTGGCAAGGAAAACTTGACAGGTTCAAGCACCATCACATGTCGCGCGCCTTGAACCCTGGCCAGCGATTCACAAAGAATGCGGGCAAACACAGAATCTGCGCGTCTTTCAATCTTCACCACTTTGGCAACAGGAATGCCAGGTGGATACACCCCATCGACACCACTGGTGGTCAGTACATCGCCGTCTTCGATGTCGGCATTGGTGGCCATGTAGCGCAACTCCAGCAACGGGGCACCACCTGACTCACCAAATGCCACGCCGCGTGCGCCGGTGCGGGTGTTGAGCACAGGGATGGAATGTTCGCGGTCTGTGACCAAAGTGATTTCGCTCACCAGTGGGTGTACCCGGGTGACTTGGCCCAAAATGCCTTGGTCATCCATGACAGGTGAGCTGTTTTGAACGCCGTGCGTGGCGCCTTTGTTCAAAATCATTTTGCGCATGAAGGGGTCTGCAGCTTCATACAACACTTCAGCGGCAATAGCAGATGTCGGATACCGTTCGCGCAATTCAAGCAAACGCCGCAGGTGGTTGTTTTCTAGGGTCAGTTGCTCGACTTGGCTGGCACGAACCGACTGCTCCAACAACTTCTTTCTTGAGAGTTCAACCGCATTTAACGCGTCCTGTTTGCTTTCAAACACATCGTCTAGTTGATCCCAAATGGCTACAGGCCGAAGTGCCAACCATTGCACAGGGTAGACGATCAATGACAACGCCCATCGGGCTGGCTGCACGATGTTGTAGCGCAGATCGGCAAACATCAAACCGCAAGACAGGGTACTGAAAAAAAGCAGTTTCGTCAGCGCTGAAGTGCCTTGTTTGAAAAAAGGCGGTGGCGAGCGATCCAGCGAGCCGAGTGGCATTTATTCGCTGGTGAAAATCGAGCCCAGACGCTCCATGCGCTCTAGTGCCAGCCCACATCCTCGCACCACGCAGGTCAGAGGGTCTTCAGCGACGAGCACGGGTAAGCCGGTTTCCTCGGCCATCAGGCGGTCGAGGTCGCGAAGCAAAGCGCCGCCACCGGTCAACATCATGCCGCGCTCGGCAATATCTGCACCGAGTTCGGGCGGGGTTTGCTCGAGCGCGTTTTTCACGGCTGACACGATGTTGTTCAGCGGATCAGTCAGCGCTTCCAAAATTTCGTTGGAAGAAATGGTGAAAGAGCGCGGCACACCTTCAGACAAGTTGCGGCCTTTGACTTCCATTTCGCGCACTTCGCTGCCCGGGAAGGCCGAGCCGATTTGCTTTTTGATGGCTTCGGCTGTGGGCTCGCCGATCAACATGCCGTAATTGCGCCGGATGTAGTTGATGATGGCCTCGTCAAACTTGTCGCCGCCGACGCGCACGCTGCCTTTGTAGACCATGCCGCCCAAAGAAATGACACCGACTTCGGTAGTGCCGCCGCCGATGTCGACCACCATGGAGCCGCTGGCGTCACTGACCGGCAAACCGGCGCCGATGGCCGCGGCCATGGGTTCTTCAATCAG
>CAMDSU010000099.1 GCA_945907335.1 Bordetella parapertussis
GGTTTCGATCACGTGCTGCAACAAAGCCCTTCCCCCTAAACGGTGAAGGACTTTAGGCATACTGCTGTGCATTCGGGTACCTTTGCCCGCCGCCATGATGACCACATCAATGTTTGACATGTATTGGGTTTCCTCTGTGACCAAGATTATCAATCAGCACCTGACCCGCAGTTGGCGGGGCATGAAATTCGTTTTTTTAGGCTTCGTACTGGGTTTATCGGGCTGCAGTCTGGTGGTCTCGGGCTACAACAACGCACCGAATTTGTTGATGTTTTTATGGATCAACCCCCACGTTGATTTAAATGCCGCCCAAGAGAAACAAACCCTTGCTGATTTAAAAACAGTGCTTGAATGGCACCGCCAACAGCAACTGCCCCTGTATGCGGATTGGCTCAAAACCATGCAAAAACTGGTGGCTGAAGATATTTCAGCCGAACAGGTGTGCAGTTTGGCGCAATCCATCACAGACAGCTTGGACCCTTTGGTTGACCAATTTGAAGAACCGCTGACCCGTCTGTCACTGACATTGACCACCGCGCAATTGCAAACCCTGAAGAAGAAGTACCAGCAGGATTTGAAAGACTACCGCAAGGATTGGAAATTGGACGCATCGGCAGAGGCCCAACTCGATGTGCAAACAGACAAAGGACAGTCAAACGCCGAAAGGTTGTATGGGCGACTGAGCGCACAGCAAAAGAAACTGTTGCGTCAGTTGGCGCAAAATTCCGGCTTTGAAGCAGAACGCACGTCTGCCGAACGGGAAAGACAGCAGCGTGAAAGCCTAGCCATGCACACGCGCATTGTGCAAAACCAACCCACCCCCGAAGAAGCGCGCGCCTGGGTGCGGCAGTGGCTGCAAAGCAGTTTGCATACCGCTGATCCCGAATACGCGGCCTATTTGAAAAAACGCAAACGCCTCAACTGCGAAGCGTCTGCGCAATTTCACAACATGACCACGCCTGAACAACGCGCACGCGCTGTCAAGACGCTCAAAGGTTACGAAGAAGATGTACGGGCGTTGATGCGCTCAAAAACTTAATCGTTTCAAGCCTGCAAAGCGGACCACATTTCTTTGTCGCGCTCAGCTGTCCAAATACGTGGATGCTTGATACCCTTGGCTTCGTCATAGGCACGACTGACATCAAACGGCAAGCAATGTTCGTAAATAAATACCTTGCCAAATACCGGGTCCATGTGCTGACGGGTCAAGGCCATGGCGGCTTTGAGGTCCAGGTTGCCCGCTACAGCTTGTTTGCCGCATGCAAATAAAGTCTCTACCCAGCGCTTGGTGTAGTCGAGCGACTTGTTGACATTGGTGTTGCCCAACATGGCTTCACCCCGCCCCGGAACAATCGCCTCAGCGCCCAAGGCACGCAGCGCTTCCAGCGTGGCCGGCCATTCTTCTAAATGGGCATCCCCCGTGTAAACGCCGGCTTCGTATTCCACCAAGTCGCCGCTGAACAACACTTTTTCTGAAGCCACCCAAGCGATGGTGTCGCCGCGTGTGTGTCCTGCCCCTGGATGCCAAATATCCACGGTCACGCCGCCAAGGTCTAAGCTGATACCGCCTTGTCTACCGGGGTTGCCATCACCCACCACCAACGTAGGCCAAGTCAATCCCGGCACACTGTCAGCACCCCTGAACAAACGCGGGAAACGGTCCATTTCACTTTGCATGTCTTCAGCACCACGCTCGACAATCAGGTCGTATGTGCCCTTGCTGGCAATGATTTCTGTGGCGCCTTCTGCCACGTAGGCGCTCGCACCTAACACCCTGACTGCGTGGTAATGCGTGAGCAGTACATATTTGATGGGTTTGTCGCTGACTTGGCGAATGCGGGCGATCAAATCCTGCGCCATCAAGGGAGTGGCGGTGGTGTCGCTCACCAAGATGTACTTTTCCCCGATGATCACGCCTGAATTCGGGTCACCCTCTGCGGTATAGGCCCAGCAATGCTGACTGAGTTGGGTGAAACTGATTTTTCTATCGCTTAAATCGCTCTGACTGGCAAACGCTTTGGACATGACTCACCTGCATGAAAGTTGATGCTTGCATCATAAGCAACTCAAGCGAGGGTCGAATTAGCATTGATTTCCACATGGCTGCAGCATCAAGCGAGCGACACCGCCTCACAAGTGCAGCCATGACACTGCCTCAAGAAAAATGGGTAGGCCAGACCACGCCGTTTTCATTGAGCAACGCATCCAAAGGCACGTCATGCGGCTCGGGCGCCATGTCTTCAATGAACCCATTGGTGAACCCCAAACCCACGGTAAAAGGAGAGGGCTGCAGTTGAGCCAAGGTGCGGTCGTAAAAGCCGCCGCCATAACCCAACCGGTAGCCACCCGGTCCGTAACCCACGCAAGGCACGAACAGTAAGGTAGGCACCACCACTTCGGTGTCTTTGGGTTTGGGGATGTTGTAAGCATCCTCTTCCATGTCGCAACCGGGGTACCAAGCATGAAAGGTCAGGGTCTTGGTCAATTTGTCTACCACAGGCAACCCAATGCGCCGCAGCACTGCGGCGTCAACCAATTCGCCATCTTCTTTCCAGCGGTGTAGCGCGGGCAAGGGGTCAAATTCACCTTTGATCGGCCAGTAAGCGCCAATCACGGTGTCTTTTCGATCGAACAACCAAATACGCATGACGCGCTGCAACAAGTCGGCGCGCTGTTCGCGGTCGGGCAAATCGAGTCGTTCTTGAATCAATTGTTTGCGAAGGGCTTTTTTGTCCATGGGAGAATGCACGCCTTATGTCAGGTGTATTTATTGTGTCATGTCCTTGTTTTTGATCCGCCGGCTCATCGTTTCAGCCTTTGGCGTTAGCTTACTCGCCTGCCTGCAGCCCGCCTTTGCTGTTTCATTCAGCCCTTCGCCCGACAGAAATGACCAAGTTTTGTTGGACATGTCGACCGCTTACTCGAACAACGATCGGCGCAAACTGACCCAACTTCTGCCGCAAGCCAAAGGGCACATTCTTGAGCCTTGGGCGGCGTACTGGGAATTGCGTGTAAGACTAGGGGACGCCAGCGACAGCGAAGTCAAAGAATTTTTAACCAAATACGCGGGCACCTACCAAGAAGACCGTTTGCGCAACGACTGGTTGCTGTTACTTGCTCAACGCCAAGAATGGACGCAATTTGAACGCGAATTTGCGCTCTACCGCATGCACGACGACAAAGAGGTCGAGTGCTATGCCAACTGGTTGAGCAGCAGTCAGAAAAAATTTCAAGGCACCGCCGCGCAAGAAGACTATGTCCGCAGAACCTGGTTGGGTTTGCGCAATGCTGACGAAGGCTGCACTTACGCGTTTGAACAATTGTTGCTGGCCAAGCGTGTCAACGCTTTAGATGCATGGCGCAAAGCAAGAAGCATGGTGGAGATCAACCGCAAGACACCCGCCAGAGATGCATTGCACATGGTTTCCGGCCAAAGCATGTCCAAACTCGATGAACTGATGGCCAATCCGCAGCGGTTTCTACAACAACGTGCCACCTCGCTGGGCAAAGAATCCCCCCAATGGATCACATTGGCGCTGGTCAAATTGTCAGCCAATGAGCATGGCGCCGCGATCAAACAAATCAACACCAACAAATCCATCAAGTCGCTGACCGCAGAACAATTGCAATGGGTCTGGGCGGTGATCGGTCGTCAAGCAGCGATGGATTTCGACAACAAAGCCGTGACATATTTCGAATCGGCGGGCAATGCACAAGGACTCAGCGATGATTTACTGGCCTGGATGGTCAGAGCCGCTTTGCGCGCCGAAGGCGTGCCGCGTTGGTCGATGGTGGAGGCAGCGATAGAAGCCATGACCCCGGCCATGCAAAAAGACCCGGCATGGGTGTACTGGCGTGCGCGTGCATTGATTGCCCATCAACCGGTGTCCACCACCGCCATGCCGCAAGCGCTGATCGCGCTGCAAAGCATTGCTGGCCACCAAGGTTTTTACGAGCAGCTCGCGCTTGAAGAACTCGGTCAGAAAATAACTTTGCCCGCTCGTCCCTCGCCTCCCACCTCCGCCGAATTGGAAGCCGCCAAATCCAACCCGGGCTTGCAACGCGCAGTGCGTGCAATTCGCATGGGCATCAGACAAGACGGTGTGCGCGAATGGAATTACACCGTTGGTTTGGTAGATGGCCAAGGCAAGCGCGGACGCATGAGCGACCGAGAAAGACTGGCTGTTGCGCAATGGGCCTGTGAACTCGAAATTTGGGACCGCTGCATCAGCAGCAGCGAGCGTGCACAGCAATTTGATGCCAGTCACCGCTATCCGATGCCGTTCAAAGAAGATGTTCTCAGCCGCACCCGTGAGATCAAGCTTGACCCCGCATTTGTGTATGGCCTGATTCGACAAGAGAGTCGTTTCATCATCAATGCTCGCTCTAGTGTGGGTGCCAGCGGGTTGATGCAAGTCATGCCGCGCACGGCCAAGTGGACCGCCAAGAAGATCGGCATGAAAAACTATCAACCCGAACTCTTGAACCAGCACGACACCAACATCGCGATTGGTACAGGCTATTTAAAAATGGTTCTAGACGATTTCCAAGGGTCTTTGCCCATGGCCACTGCCGCCTACAACGCAGGGCCCAGTCGCCCGCGCAAATGGCGCAACGGGCCTACGCTGGAGGGCGCTATCTGGACCGAATGTATCCCTTTCACTGAAACGCGTGACTACGTGAAAAAAGTGTTAAGCAACGCCACCATGTATTCAGCCATCATCACAGGCGAACCGCAATCGCTCAAAGCAAAGTTGGGAAAAGTCGGGCCACGCGAAAAAAATGAATCTGTAGAAGACACGGATTTGCCTTAAGCGTTGTCCTCTTGGCTTTGCTGCAAGGCCCACATCTGCGCATACCTGCCATCGGCGACCAGCAACTGCGCATGCGTGCCCCGCTCAACGATATGACCTGCATCCAGCACCACGATTTCATGGGCATCCACCACGGTAGACAAGCGGTGCGCAATCACCAATGTGGTTTTGTTCTGCGCGGCCTCGCGCAACTCGGCTTGTATGGCGCGTTCATTGCTGCTGTCAAGTGCAGACGTGGCCTCATCAAAAATCAATATGGACGGGTTCTTCAACAAAGTTCGGGCAATGGCAACCCGTTGCTTTTCTCCGCCAGACAATTTCAGACCTCGCTCGCCCACCATGGTGTCATAGCCCAGCGGTGTCGATGAAATGAATTCGTGGATACGCGCCGATGTGGCCGCTTCTTCCACCTGGGCACGGCTGGCCTGCGTGTTGCCATATGCAATGTTGTAGTAGACCGTGTCGTTAAATAACACGGTGTCTTGCGGCACGATGCCAATGGCCTGACGCACGCTGTCTTGCGTCAGTTGCCGCAACTCGTGGCCATCAATGCGGATCGCACCTTGTTGCACATCGTAAAAACGAAACAGCAAACGCGCCAGCGTGGATTTTCCTGAACCTGAGGGGCCGACCACTGCGACTGTCTTGCCCGCAGGAATAGTCAAACTGATGCCATGCAATATCGGACGATCCGGTTCATACGCGAAATGCACGTGCTCAAATCGGACTTCCGGGGAGTGCTCCAATTGCAAAGGCTGGGCCGAAGGCAAATCAGCCACTTCGCGGTTTTTTTCTAATAAACCAAACATGCGCTCAAGATCGGTCAGGCTTTGCTTGATCTCGCGGTAAATCACACCCAAGAAATTCAACGGTATGTAGAGTTGAATCATGAAGGCATTGATCATCACCAAGTCACCCAGACTCATGCGCCCTTGCACCACGCCTTCGGTGGCACGCCACAACATCGCCACCAAAGCCACAGCAATGATGAGTTGTTGGCCGATATTCAGAGCACTCAACGAATTTTGTGCTTTGATGCGCGCTTGTCTGAGTTTGTTCAGGTTCTCGTCATAACGCTTCGCTTCAAACGCTTCATTGCCAAAGTATTTCACTGTCTCGTAATTCAACAATGAGTCGATGGCGCGTGTGTGTGCGCCAGAATCGAATTCATTGACTTGCTTACGAAATTGGGTGCGCCACTCGGTCACTGTGACGGTGAAATAAATATAGAGCGCCAAAGCCGTCAAAGTGATGATGGCATACCACTTGTCAAATTTCATGCCCAATATCGTGAGCACCAACACCACCTCAATCAGCGTGGGCACGATGCTGTAGAGCGAATAGGCAATCAAAGATTCAATGCCTCTGACGCCGCGCTCAATGTCGCGACTCATGCCGCCAGTTTGTCGCTCCAAGTGAAAACGCAAACTCAAATGGTGCAAATGCTCAAAGGTTTGCAATGCAATTTTTCGTGCGGCTCCCTGCGTGGCCGCGGCAAACACCAGTTCACGCAATTCGGTGAATGCTGACACAGACAAACGCAACAAACCATAGCCCAACAATAAAGCCAGCGGAACAACCATCAGCATTTGTGCGCCCGAGGGTTGCGGGGTCAACGCGTCGATCAATTCTTTGAGCAGCAAGGGAACCCCGACGTTGGCGAGTTTGGCACCCACCATGAACGACAGTGCGGCCACCACCCGCCACTTGTATTCCCACAAATAAGG
>CAMDSU010000100.1 GCA_945907335.1 Bordetella parapertussis
TCGTACAAACTGGCTTCAGCGTGGTCCACCCCGGCCTGTGCTTTGCCCGCGATTGGGTGGGCAGGCACAAAGCACTTCAGACGTTCGCCCAAATGCGCGATGGCCGCTTGCACCACATCGGTTTTGGTGGAGCCCACATCCATCAACAAGCAATCCGGCGATAGCGCTGAAGCAATCGCTTGTAAACACTCAGCGGTGCGACTGACCGGCACCGCCAACAGCACGATGTCGCATCCTTGAACAGCCTGTTCGGCAGACGTGGCTGCTTGTTGAATCACCCCGAGTTGTACAGCGCGCTCGCGTGTGCGCTGACTCGGGCTGAAACCGACGACCTTGTCGACCAATCCGTGTTTTTGCAAAGCCAGTGCAAATGAAGCCCCCATCAGGCCGCAGCCGATCAGACCGAGTTGTTTGAATTTCAGGGGTGAAGACATAGCGGCCAGGGCTTAATTTCTATTCAATCAACATCAGGACCAAACTGGCCTTAAGCGCCGACTGGGTAGGAGCCAATCACTTTGTAAAACGCGCACATGCCTTGTAATTCGCTGAGCGCTTTGGCGACATGCGGCTGGCTGATGTGGCCGTCTAGATCGATGTAAAAGACATATTCCCATTGGCCGGATTTGGCGGGGCGCGATTCAAAACGTGTCATGGACACGCCATTTTGTTTAAGCGGCACCAACAGGTCATGCACCGCGCCTGGCTTGTTAGGCACGGACACCACCAATGAGGTGCAGTCGTGCCCGGTAGCCGCTGGCGTGGCCAATGTCTGCGGCAAACACACAATGGCAAAACGGGTACGGTTAAACGCTTCGTCTTGGATCGCGTGCGACACCACATGCAAGCCAAACTGAGAGGCGGCACGTTCACTGGCCAGCGCTGCCCAATTGGGCTGAGTGGCAGCCAATCGCGCACCTTCGGCATTGCTGGATACCGCACGGCGTTCGGCGTTCGGTAAATGTTGCGTCAACCAGTTCTGGCATTGGCCCAGCGCTTGTGGATGTGCCATCACCACCTCGACACCTTCAAGCGTTGGAGACTGGCGCAAGAGGTTGTGGCGCACCAGCAGACTGACTTCACCCACCACATGCACCGGCGTGCGCAAAAATAAATCGAGTGAACGTGCGACGGCACCTTCGGTGGAATTTTCGACGCCGACCACACCGTACTGGGCAGTGCCCGCAGCAGTGGCATGAAACACTTCGTCAAAGTTATTGCAGTAAATCAACTCCACAGCGCTGCCGAAATACTCGACCGCTGCTTGTTCACAAAAAGTACCGATGGGCCCGAGCACGGCCACGCGCTGTGGCGCTTCAAGCGCCAAGCATGCCGACATGATTTCGCGCCAGATGGCTGCGACATGGGTGTTCTTCAGCGGTCCGGGGTTGAGTTGTTGGATTTTTTCCAGCACTTGCGCGACCCGGTCAGGTCGGAAAAACGGCGAACCTTCAGCACGTTTGATGTCTCCAACCTTCTCAGCCAAATGCGCTCTTTGGTTGAGCATGCCCAGCAACTGGCGGTCGAGTGCGTCGATCTGCTCACGCAAACCGGCCAGGCCGTCAGTCGCTTTATCCGTCATGGGGTGTCGTCGTCCGCAGCTGGCGCGTCACCGGGTTCGTCTTCGGCACCCGCTTGGGCATCGTTTTCCACAATGCGTTGCATGCCACTTAACTTGGCACCTTCGTCCAGTCCGATGAGCGTGACGCCTTGTGTGGCACGGCCCATTTCTCGGATTTCGCTGACACGGGTTCGTACGAGGACACCGCGGTCTGTGATCAGCATGATGTCGTCATCCGTGTGCACCAAGGTGGCTGCCACGACTTTGCCGTTGCGCTCAGTTTGTTGGATCGCAATCATGCCCTTGGTGCCGCGCCCGTGGCGGGTGTATTCGTCGATAGGCGTGCGTTTGCCGTAGCCGTTTTCGGTGGCGGTGAGCACACTGTTGCGCGCAATCGTGTCGTCTGAGGCGGCGTTTTCTTGGGCGGCAACCAACATGGCGATCACGCTTTGCCCATCATCCAGCGACATACCGCGCACACCGCGTGCACTGCGTCCCAGGGGGCGCACATCGTTTTCATCAAATCTAACCGCTTTACCGCCGTCGCTGAACAACATGACATCGTGTTTGCCATCGGTCAGCGCTGCGCCAATCAAAAAGTCGCCGTCGTCCAAGTTGACCGCGATGATGCCGCCTTTGCGCGGATTGTTGAATTCATCGAGTGAGGTTTTCTTGACTGTTCCCATGGATGTCGCCATGAACACAAATTGGTCATCAGGGAATTTGCTGGCTGCACCGGTAAGGGGCAACACCACGTTGATTTTTTCGCCCTCAATCAATGGAAACATGTTGACGATAGGGCGGCCACGTGAGCCGCGCGACCCCTCAGGCACTTCCCACACTTTTAGCCAATACAAACGTCCCCGGTTGGAGAAGCACAAAATATATTCGTGCGTGTTGGCGATAAACAGTTGTTCGATCCAGTCATCTTCTTTGGTGGCGGTCGCTTGTTTGCCGCGACCGCCGCGTTTTTGTGCGCGGTACTCAGACAGCGGTTGGCTTTTGATGTAGCCACTGTGGCTCAGTGTCACCACCATGTCGGTAGGAGTGATCAGGTCTTCGGTGGCCAAGTCTTGGGCGTTGTGCTCGATGTGGCTACGGCGTGCGCCGAGTTTGGTTTGGCCAAATTCTTGGCGAACGGCGGACAATTCGTCACTGATGATGGCTGATACACGTTCGGGGCGCGCCAATATATCCAGCAAGTCATCGATTTCCGACATGACTTCCTTGTATTCGTTGACGATTTTGTCTTGCTCTAGGCCAGTCAAGCGCTGCAAACGCATTTGCAAAATTTCGTGCGCTTGTGTGTCGCTCAACCGGTAAAGGCCATCAGCACCCATGCCGTATTGCTTTTCCAAGCCGTCAGGGCGGTAGTCATCGGCATTGATCACGCCACCGTCAGCTTTGGCGCGGGTCAGCATGGTGCGCACCAGTTGGCTGTCCCAAGGCTTGCTCATCAATTCAGTTTTGGCCACCGGTGGCGTGGGCGCATTGCGGATGATGGCAATGAATTCATCAATATTTGCCAAAGCCACCGCCAGGCCTTCTAGCACGTGGCCGCGTTCCCGTGCTTTTCGCAAATTGAACACGGTGCGACGCGTCACCACTTCGCGACGGTGTTGCAAGAAAACGGTGATCAAGTCTTTCAAATTGCACAAACGAGGTTGGCCGTCGATCAGCGCCACCATGTTCATGCCGAAGGTGTCTTGCAACTGGGTTTGCTTGTAGAGGTTGTTCAAGACCACTTCAGGCACGGCGCCGCGTTTGAGTTCGATCACCAGACGCATACCGGATTTGTCGGATTCATCCTGAATGTGGCTGATATCTTCGATTTTCTTTTCGTGCACCAATTCGGCCATGCGCTCTTGCAATGTCTTTTTATTGACTTGGTAAGGCAGTTCATCAACGATGATGGCTTGGCGTTGACCGCGGTCTATGTCTTCAAAATGGCATTTGGCACGCATGACCACGCGGCCTCGGCCCGTGCGGTAGCCTTCTTTGACACCGCTGATGCCATAAATAATGCCGGCGGTGGGAAAGTCAGGCGCCGGCACGATCTCCATCAAATCGTCGATGGATGCATCAGGGTGACGCAGCATGTGCAAACAGGCGTCCACGACTTCATTCAGGTTATGCGGTGGGATGTTGGTGGCCATGCCCACCGCAATACCGGCAGACCCATTCACCAATAAATTGGGAAATTTGGCGGGCATCACCAATGGTTCTTTTTCGCTGCCGTCGTAGTTCGGCCCGAAATTGACGGTTTCTTTGTCCAAATCGTCGAGCATTTCATGGGCGATTTTGGACAAACGGATTTCGGTGTAACGCATGGCAGCTGCGTTGTCGCCGTCTACCGAACCGAAGTTGCCCTGACCATCCACCAGCATGTGGCGCAGTGAAAAATCCTGGGCCATGCGAACAATGGTGTCGTAGACCGCGCTGTCGCCGTGTGGGTGGTACTTACCAATGACATCGCCCACAATACGCGCCGATTTTTTATAAGGCCGGTTCCAGTCGTTGTTGAGTTCGTGCATGGCGAACAAGACCCGGCGATGTACGGGTTTAAGGCCGTCTCTGGCATCGGGTAAGGCCCGCCCGACGATCACGCTCATGGCGTAGTCAAGGTAACTGCGGCGCATCTCCTCTTCAAGGCTGATGGGCAGTGTTTCTTTGGCGAACTGGGTCATGTATACCGTCTATTTTTTATCAGATGAACAGACCATTTTAGGGTAAGCTTTTTCGGGGGTATTTCAGGGGCATGTGCCATAATGAGAATGTAGTAGGGGTTTAACCTAGCCCAGACAAGAAAATTTAGGATCCAACAGTACTAAAGGAAAGTTATGAAAAAAGTCAAATCACTTGTGATTGCTGTCTCTACATTGGCCTTTGCCAGTTTGACTGCTGCCGCTGAAATCAATAACTGGCTGTCTTCTTCAGGCGATGTTTGGAAAAATAGCTATGGTGAATGCTGGAGAAATGGGTCATGGACGCCCGCCACTGCAGCTCCTGGTTGTGACGGCGCCATTGTGATCGAACCCAAAGCAGCTTCAGTTAATTCACAAAATTCAGCCGCATCTTCCAACGCGCCGCAAGTTGAGCAGGCGCCTGCAGCCAAACAAGCGCCTTCACAAGCAGATGCTCCCGGGCTTCAACCGGCGCCTGCCTCTGCAAGCAGTTCTGCACCCAGCCCTGCAGCAGCACCAGCCGCTGCAGTGTCGTCCAAGGTGACCTACGCTGCTGACGCGTTCTTTGACTTCAACAAATCTGTCATCAAGCCTGAAGCCAAAGCCAAGCTGGACGATTTGGTTGACAAAATCAAAGCGGTCAATCTGGAGGTCATCATCGCCGTCGGTCACACTGACGCAGTGGGCTCAGACGCATATAACCAAAAGCTTTCTATGCGCCGCTCCAACGCGGTCAAGGCCTACTTGATCAACAAAGGGGTTGATAAAACCCGTATTTACACAGAAGGCAAGGGCGAGAAACAACCTGTTGCTGACAACGGCACCAAAGAAGGACGCTCTAAAAACCGCCGCGTCGAAATCGAAGTGGTGGGTGCGCGCAAAAACTGATTTCCCCTCAGTGGAACCGAACCCCGCGAAAGCGGGGTTTTTTTTGCCCCTAACATCTCCCTTACGCGGTGCATTGCCCCTTGGGCGTGCTCTTGGTCTGATCTCAATCACAATCTATATATGAGTAACACCAATGTAGACCCCGCCGAACTGGCGAAATTTTCAGAATTGGCCCACCGCTGGTGGGATGTCAACAGCGAGTTCAGACCGCTGCACCAAATCAATCCCTTGCGCTTGGAGTGGATCAATGGACTGGTTTCATTGAAGCAAAACCAAGTGCTTGATGTGGGCTGCGGCGGGGGCATTTTGTCTGACGCCATGGCCAGAGCAGGCGCGCATGTCACCGGCATAGACTTGGCGACCAAATCTTTGAAAGTCGCGCAACTGCACGCACTGGAAACCCAAACGCCTAACGTCAATTACCGCGAAGTCAGTGCAGAGGCCTTGGCTGAAGAGGCGCCCGCGCAATTTGATGTGGTGACTTGCATGGAAATGTTGGAGCATGTGCCTGACCCGGCGTCGATCGTCAAAGCCTGCGCGACCTTGGTCAAGCCCGGTGGCTGGGTATTTTTCTCCACGTTGAACCGCAATCCGAAATCATTTTTGTTCGCCATCTTGGGTGCTGAATATGTGTTGAATTTGTTGCCCAAGGGCACGCATGAATATGCCAAGTTCATCCGTCCCTCAGAGCTGGCCGCCTATTGCCGTTCTGCCGGCTTGGTACTGCAAGCCACTAAAGGTTTGCAATACAACCCGATCACACGCCGCTATTGGTTGGACGACAACACCAGCGTCAACTACATGATTGCCACCCAGCGGGCACTTTGAATCGGCCTATTGATGACGACCATACCCAAACCTAAAGCCGTGTTGTTTGACTTGGACGGCACATTGATAGACAGCGCTCCAGACTTGGGTGCAGCGGCAGACAAAATGCGCACCGACCGTGGCTTGCCTTCCTTGGAATATGCCTTGTACCGTCCCGTGGCCGGGTCCGGCGCCCGAGGTATGTTGCATGTGGCGTTCGGCATGACAGAAGCACACGCCGACTACGAAGATTTCAAGAACGAATTTTTGAACAACTACCAGCAAGCCATGACAGTCAAAACCACTGTGTTCAGCGGCGTGACAGACATGTTGGCTGCCTTGCAAGCCATGGGCTTGCGCTGGGGCGTGGTGACCAACAAAAGCCAGCGTTTCACCATTCCGCTCAGCCAACAAATGGATCTCTTCAAAACTGCAGGCGCAGTGGTCAGTGGCGACACCACGCCGCATGCCAAACCGCATCCGGCACCGCTGTTTGAAGGCGCACGCTTGCTGGATTTGCCGCCCGGCGATTGCTGGTACGTGGGCGATGACGAGCGCGACATCGTGGCTGGCAAAGCGGCTGGCATGGTGACAGTGGCGGC
>CAMDSU010000101.1 GCA_945907335.1 Bordetella parapertussis
CTTGCAGTTGATGCACTTGCTGGGCAACCATCAGGCGGTGGAAGTGCAGATTGAAAACGGCGCCAAGCTGGTGTTGCAAGCCGGGCAAGCCCCGGTGGTCGATGGGGTCACCGAGCAACGCATGCGGGTTGGTTGCGGCTCGGCGGCGATCGGTATGTTTGCGCGTCAGTGGTTGGGCGTGTGCGATGAAGTAGTGGTGGTTGACGACCATATCACCGGCGTGCTGACCGAGCACCAAGCCGGGCGCTGTCTGCACATGCCACCCAGCGGCATCAAAATCATTGGGCGCAAATCCACCCCTGGGCGCTATTTCCAAGTCGCGCAACCGGGTACTGGTTGGGGCGGCACCAGCATCACCGACCCCTTGTCTATCTTGGGCGATTGGAACCCCGAAGAGGCTTGGCCGGGTTTGCGTTTGCTGATGACTTCCACCACCGGTGAACACGCGGCTTGGTTTGTGTTGGATGAACAACTGAAGCCCCAGCCTGCCGACATACCCGCAGCGGTCATGCAAGTGGTGGAGCGCATAGGCGAGAACTGCGAACCCTCATTGGTGTCGGTGTTGTTTCTGGCAGGCGCAGGTGGCAGTTTGCGCTCGGGTGTCACCGACAACCCGATTCAACTCACCCGCGCGGTGAAAAAAGCCTTGGTCAATGTCAGCTGCGGCGGCGCACCGGCGTATGTGTGGCCGGGCGGCGGCATCACTTTGATGGTGGATGTGATGCGCATGCCGGCCAACAGTTTTGGCACGGTGCCGACACCGGCCATCGTCGCACCGATTGAATTCAGCATGCGTTTGAGTGACTATCAGGCGCTTGGCGGGCACATGGGTTTTGTGCGCAGTGTGGACGACAGTTTGCGCTTTGGCGCGTGGCACAACGATGGCGCACCGACGCAAATGCGTTGGCAAGCACCACCGGCAGATGCCACACCCTGGCCGCTGGACGCGCCACCCATGCTGGGCTGATGCGCATGCAAGCACAACGCCGATTACTGGACGATGGTCGTTGGCATTTTCAGCATGGCCCTATCGATATCGTTTTGCAGTTAGCAGGTGACACACAGGCTTGCGCTGACGCGCTTGAAAAAACATGGCAGCGCTTTGAGCAGATATTGCCTGAGCTGGTCAGTGAGTTGAGGTATTTAAGACAACCCGTGTCGGAGTTGCTTCATCACAGTTTCAAACACCTTGTCGCGCAACGCATGCACCGCGCCACCTCGCAAGCCGCATTCGCCAGCCGCGATGGTTTCGTCACGCCCATGGCGGCAGTGGCAGGTTCGGTGGCGCAATGCTTGTTGCCTTTTCTTGCGCAGCCCGGGGTGGACAAAGCCTTTGTGAACAACGGCGGCGATATCGCTTTGCATTTGCAGCCCGGTGAAAGCTGGCGCGTCGGTGTGGTGACTGATTTGGCACGGGCTTTAAGCGGAATGCAAACGCATGAACTGGTTGTCGACGGCGCGTTTGTCATCGATGCTGACATGCCGGTGCGCGGCATTGCCACCAGCGGTTGGCAAGGGCGCAGTTTTTCATTGGGTATTGCGGATAGCGTGACCGTGTTGGCCGAGAATGCGGCGCAGGCGGATGTGGCGGCCACCTTGATTGCGAATGCAGTCAACATCGATGACCCGCGCATACAGCGTCGCCCTGCCGACAGCTTGCGCGACGACACCGATTTGGGCGCGCGACTGGTCACGGTCGATGTGCCGCCTTTGTCAGAGGCGCAGATTCAGCAGGCCTTGCAACTCGGGCTAGACTGTGCACGTGGCATGCAGGCGCGCGGTTTGATACACGCCGCCTTTTTATGTTGTCAAAGCCACGCGGTGGTGGCTGAATCTTTGGAATGCCGGATCGAATGATGAATGACTTAATTGATGTGCGTCGCATATTCACTCATGTGGAGCAAATACACCACGAGTTCGGCCCGCCTGCGAACATGCCCTTGGTGCGCGGCGCTATCGCTGCGGTGCTGCGCAACCCGTATGCGGGCGCTTATCACGCAGACATCTTGCCGATGATGGAAGCGCTCAATCCTTTGGGTGTGGACTTGGCCAAACAATTGTGCGATGCCATGGGTGTCGCGCCCGACCAGATACAAGGCTACGGCAAAGGCGCTATTGTGGGCGCAAACGGTGAACTCGAACACGGTGCTTTATGGCATGTGCCCGGTGGTTACGCCATGCGCGAACTATTGGGCTGGAAAGGCGAACGCGCGTCTTACACACAAGGCGGTGGCGGCGACAAACCCACAGGCCAACCGGGAAACGGTTTGTCCATCGTGCCGTCCACCAAAAAAGTAGGACCGCCGGGCGCGGCCTTGGATGTGCCGTTGACGCACATCAACGCCAGCTATGTGCGCAGCCATTTCGATGCGATTGAAATGCGTGTGCCGGGCGCACCGCATGCGGATGAAATCATCGTCATACTGGCTATGAGCACCGGTGCACGCGTGCATGCGCGTGTCGGTGGTTTGAAAGCACAAGACATCAGTCAATGGAACGGGTTGCGCTGAACGCGCAGGAGACAACATGAAAGCGAAGATCCGCAAAATCATTGTGCAAGTCGATGAAATCCATGTGGACGGTGGCAAAGCAGTAAACCCACCCACACGCCGCGCCCTGGCCATGGCAGTCATCGCCAATCCATATGCAGGTCGTTTCAGTGACTCGCTGGATGAACTGATTGACATCGGCGAAGAACTTGGCGGCTTGTTGGGCGAGCGTTGCGTGCAGGCGTTGGGCATTGCGCCTGCGCAAGCGCAAAGCTACGGCAAAGCAGCCATCGTCGGTGAAGGCGGTGAACTCGAACACGCGGCAGCTATTCTTCATCCCAAACTTGGCGCGCCTTTGCGTGTTGCTGTCAGCCAAGGTGCTGCGCTGGTGCCATCAGCCAAAAAGCATGGCACACTCGGCACGGCGGTGGATGTGCCTTTGGGCCACAAAGACGCGGCGTTTGTGCGCAGCCATTTCGATGCCATGGAAGCGCGTGTGGCTGATGCACCGCGTGCCAATGAAATCGTGGTGGCGGTGGTGGTCACCGACAGTGGCAGGCCGCATGCGCGAGTGGGTGGATTACAAGTACATGAGATCGTGGGCAAAGACGGCCTGCGGTAAATCAGTGTTGAGCCAGTATCCCTACGCACGGGTTGTGCGGTTTTTGATAGGAGAGTGAAGATGAAAGCAGATCGTAGAAAACTTCTGACCGCATTGGGCACTATGGGCGCATTGGGAGCGGTTGCTCCTTGGGCCTGGTCGGCTGGAAAAGTCAATCCCGGCGAGAACTCGGTATTGATCGTGGTCGATGTGCAAAATTGCTTCATCGAAGGCGGCACTTTGCCGGTGGCCAAGGGCTCTGAAGTGGTGCCTGTCATCAACCGTATTTCCAAAGCATTCAACAACATTGTGGTCACGCAAGACTGGCACACCCAAGGCCATGCGTCATTCGCTTCCGCTCACAGCGGCAAAAAACCTTTTGAAACCACCAAGCTCAGCTATGGCACCCAAGTGCTGTGGCCAGACCATTGCGTGCAAGGCACCAAAGACGCTGAATTGCACAAAGACTTGTCTTTGCCAACCGCACAGTTGATCATCCGCAAGGGCTACCACCCCAAGGTCGACAGCTATTCCGCGTTCATGGAAGCCGACGGCAAAACCGCTACGGGTTTGTCGGGTTACTTGAAACAGCGTGGCATCAAGAAAGTGTTTGTCACCGGATTGGCCACCGATTTTTGCGTGGCTTGGACCGCCATGGACGCACGCGCTGCAGGGTTTGAAGTATCGGTGGTGGAAGACGCTTGCCGTGCGATTGACCTCAACGGTTCGCTCGAAGCCGCTTGGAAAAACATGGCTGCCAAAGGTGTCAAGCGTATCCAATCAGGTGATATTGCGGTCTGATTTCAGGCTGTGACACCACTGCCGTACATGTCACATTTGCGATCAGTGGGCGTGCAACTCAAGGTCAATCAACAATCGGTTGATTTGACTTTGAGTTCTGCCGCCACGCTGTTGCATGTGTTGCGCAACGACCTGAAGCTGAACGGCCCCAAATTCGGTTGCGGTCTGGGCGAATGCGGCGCATGTACGGTGCTGGTCGATGGCATGCCCGCGCGGGCTTGCGTGATTCCCGCACTGGAAATGCTGGGTCGCGACATCACCACTTTGGAAGGTCTGGGCGATGCGCAACACCCGCATCCGGTGCAGCAGGCGTTCATCGATACACAAGCTGCACAATGCGGTTATTGTTTGAACGGCATGCTGATGATGACCGTGGCCTTGCTAAATAAAAATCCGCAACCTACTGATGAAGAAATACGTCAGGCCTTGTCCGCCAACCTGTGCCGCTGCGGCACACACCTAGAAATCATCGCTGCTGTGCATCGCGCGTCGACGTTGATGCAAGCCCACACCGCTTGACCATGCGAGCGTCCAGCGTACACACCCGGGCAGATATTTTTCAGTCGCAAGGTGTGTTGCGCATTGTTCGCACACCCTTGCCCGCCGCACCTGCCGCGCCCGGCCAACCCGGTTTTGTATTTAGCCATGCCGAGGAAGGCTTGGAGTGTTTCATCGCATTGTGGGACGACGGCAGCGTGACCGCCTTGCATGGCCATGTGGATTTAGGCACAGGTTTACGTACTGCGCTGACACAAATCGTGGCCGAAGAATTGTCGATATCGCCTGCGCGTGTGCATGTGTTGATGGGCTTGACCGATGTGTCGCCCAACCAAGGTGCCACGATTGCCAGTGCCTCGTTGCAAGTGCATGCCGCCCCGTTGCAAGCGGCCGCCGCGCAAGCCGCGCAATGGTTGCTGCAACAAGCAGCGCACCTCTGGGGCAAACCGGTGTCGCAATTGCGCTTGTGCCCCGAGGGCATACAGGCCGCTTCTGATGTCGCAGTGCCTTGGGGCAATTTGCTCAAAGGTTTGAACATCGAACTCCCTCTGGACTTGAATACCAAACTCAAGCCACTAGAACAATACAGCGTGTCAGGCCAAAGCCTGCCGCGCATAGACATTCCTGCCAAGGTGTTTGGTGAACTGGTGTTTGTGCACGACATGCGTTTGCCCGGCATGTTGCACGGCCGTGTGGTGCGACCGCCTTATGCAGGCGCGGACAGTGGCGACTTCATTGGTAAAACTTTAGAACGCGTGGACACGTCATCCATCTCCCACATACCTGGCATTCGTTCGGTGGTGGTGCAAGGCGACTTTGTCGGCATCGTGGCCGAGCGCGAAGAATATGCCGAGCTGGCTATGCGTGAACTCACGGTGGTGTGGAAGCACTGGCCCGGCATGCCGGATGTGTCGGATGCAGAGCAGGCGATACGCCGTCAGCCATCAAGCGCTCGCCAGTTGGTCAACGATGGCGATGTCGATCAGGCATTGGCAGATGCTTCGCAGCATTTGCAACGCACCTATGTGTGGCCGTACCAATTGCATGCGTCCATCGGGCCGTCGTGTGCGCTGGCGCATTGGCAACCCCCGCAAGAAAACGGTTCACCGATTCAATTGCGTGTGTGGGCCGGCACACAAAACCCGCATGCCTTGCGCGCTGACATCGCGCTCTTGTGTGGACTGCATGACACCGAAGTGGACATGGTGCGCATGGAGGCCGCCGGATGCTATGGCCGCAACGGCGCGGACGATGTGGCCGCAGATGCCGCCTTGTTGTCCAAAGCCGTGGGCGCACCAGTGCGTGTGCAACTCAGTCGCGAACAAGAGCACCTGTGGGAGCCCAAAGGTGCGGCGCAACTCATGCAAGTGCAAGGCGGTTTGTCTGCCCATGGCGAGCCCAGCGGTTATGACTTTCAAGCGTCTTACCCGTCGAATGGTGCCACCACACTCGCGCTGTTGCTCACGCGCACCGTAGAGCCTTTGGCGCGCAGTTTCGAGATGGGCGACCGCACCGCGCGCCCGCCTTATGACTATGCCGATTTGCGCATCACTGTGAACGACATGCCGCCGATATTGCGTGCCTCGTGGCTGCGTGGTGTGTCGGCCTTGCCGAACGCCTTCGCGCATGAAAGTTTCATCGATGAACTGGCGACTGCTGCTGCGGTCGATCCCTTGCAATACCGACTGGCGCATATGTCAGACGAGCGTGCCAAAGAGATGTTGCAAGCCACTGCCAAGAAAGCCGGTTGGAAACCGCATACCCGGCCGCAACAACAAGACACCCAAGGCGAATGGTTGCAAGGACAAGGCGTGGCGTATGCACGCTACACGCACAGCAAATGGCCGGGCTTTGGCGCGGCTTGGGCGGCCTGGGTGGCCGATGTGCAAGTGCACAAAACCACGGGTGAAGTGCAAGTCAAGCGCGTCGTGGTCGGGCATGATGCGGGCCGCGTCATCAACCCCAAAGGTGTCGAGCAACAAGTACATGGCAATGTGTTGCAAACCACCAGCCGCGCATTGTTTGAGCAAATACAAACCGACAGCGTTGACGGTAGTGTCACCAGTGCCGAATGGGGCAGTTACCCGATTTTGAATTTCAGACAAGTGCC
>CAMDSU010000102.1 GCA_945907335.1 Bordetella parapertussis
ACCATGCCTTGAAGTTCTTGCGATTGAAGTAACTCATCGGCGTCGCCTGCCAAGATGGCCACCTTGCCTTTGGCGTTCAGCAGATCGGCTTGGTAGTCGGCGTTGGCTGCAAAATTCATGTTCAAGTTGAAGTCGTATTCAGGCGTTAAGAACTTTTTGGCCTCTTCTGTCAGTGCAAAACGCACAACGGGTAAATCGTTCCAGTGGCGAATGCCGACCGCGTTCAAGGCATTCAAAGCCACGATGCGAGGTATGCCTACCGACACCCAACCACCGCTATCAGGTCTGTGGTTTGGCGCGGTATGTCCCAGATAGGGAGCCAGCAAAAGATAGCTGTCAAAAGCAGATTGCATCTCACTGGCGGCAAACCTGAGCACAAAGCCCCCACCCGAACTGAACCCGATCAAGGTTGATGGGCTGGGCGGCTGCACAGCTTGAACAAAGCTCTGCAAGTCGGACTCCAACTGGCCGATGAAAGCAATGTGTCCCTTGGGTGCTGAGGCACCATGGCCTCGAATATCAAGCGCATAGACATGCACACCAGCCGCAGCCAAAGCAGTGGCCATCCGGTGCATGCTCTCGCTGCTGCCCGATGAACCATGCACCAACACAGCGCTGCCTTTGATGTTGTCGCCTAGGGGCGCGTACGCCCTGTAAAACAGTTTCGCGCCATCTGCCCCTTGGTAATTTTTCAAAGGGGGCATACTGGAAAAATCAACTGACTCGAAGGGGTCGTTGATGTTGGCTATGTGTGCCGGTGTTCCAGGACCGCCTAGCCAAAGTGCCAATGCAATCATGAGAATGACAACAGCAAAGAATGCGGACGAGATAAATAATAAATGTTTCATAAAGCATTTTTTCGGTTTAATATTAATAATATAGTATTTTTCCAAAACCAAGCTTGGCTTGATAATGTGTAGTGAGTTAACATACTTTGCACTACAAAGTAACCGATCAGACCCCAAACACCATGACTTCAACCACTGTACCGATGTCTATCCGTCTGGATATGACGGCGCGGGAAAAACTCAAAGCCATCGCCTTACGCCAAAAGCGCAGCCCTCATGCGCTTGCCACCGAGGCGATTCTTCTGTTAATCGAACAACAAGAACGCGAACACGCATGGCATCAAAGCTGTGATGCAGCTATCAAACATTTTGACGAAACCGGTTTGCACGCCACCCAGGATGAAGTCATGGCCTGGTTAGATTCATGGGGATCGGATAAAGAACTACCCCCGCCGGTATGCCATCCGTAAAGTACTCTGCACAAGCCATCGCAGACCTGCAACGGCTTCATGACTTTCTGGCCACACAAGACAAAGATGTCGCTAAGCGAGCGATTGCTGTCATTCGTGATGCGCTCACAAAAATTGCCGTCATGCCGGAACGATTCCGCCCTGTAGAAGGCAGGATTTACTTGCGTGAAGCCATCATTGATTTTGGCAGCAGCGGCTACATAGCCAGATTCAGGCACCTTCCCGGCGACGATATCTTGATTGCCCGAATCAAACACCAAAAAGAAGATGACTTC
Organism: Bordetella parapertussis; assembly: GCA_945907335.1. Taxonomy (GTDB): domain Bacteria; phylum Pseudomonadota; class Gammaproteobacteria; order Burkholderiales; family Burkholderiaceae_C; genus Limnohabitans. The sequence continues at coordinate 1,534 of CAMDSU010000102.1, forward strand.
AGTTAGCCCTTTTTCTCAACCACAAGGTATGCGTCAGGTATGGGGTCCTCCTTTCTGCCTGTCACTCGTACAAAACTCCGCTTTAAACTCTGTGCATGACTTCCGCCACCATCCCCACCCCCTACGAAGATTTCATGCGCCATGTGTACACGCATGGGGTCGAAAAAGCCGACCGCACCGGCACCGGCACACTCAGCGTGTTCGGCCACCAAATGCGTTTCGATTTACGCCAAGGTTTTCCGCTGGTCACCACGAAAAAGGTGCACCTCAAATCCATCATCATTGAATTGCTGTGGTTCCTCACCGGATCCAGCAACAACAACTGGTTGAAAGAACGTGGTGTCAGCATTTGGGACGAATGGGCCCGCGCTGACGGTGACTTGGGTCCGGTCTACGGCGTGCAATGGCGCAGCTGGCCCACGCCTGACGGTCAACACATAGACCAGATCAGCGATGTGATTCACGCCTTGAAAACCAACCCAGATTCGCGCCGCATCATCGTCAGTGCTTGGAACGTGGCTGAGTTGTCCAAGATGGCGCTCATGCCCTGCCATGCGTTTTTTCAGTTTTATGTCGCGCCGCCTACTGTTGCAGGTGGCAAAGGCCAACTCAGTTGCCAGCTTTATCAGCGCAGCGCAGACATCTTTTTGGGCGTTCCTTTCAACATCGCCAGTTACGCATTGCTCACTCACATGGTGGCGCAGCAATGCGACTTGGAGGTCGGCGACTTCATCTGGACAGGCGGCGATTGCCACATCTACAGCAATCACCATGAGCAAGTGGAAATGCAGTTGTCCCGCGCACCGTTTACCGCGCCGAGCTTGCATATCAAGCGCAAACCTGAATCCATCTTCGACTACCAGTTTGAAGACTTTGAGTTTCGTGACTACCAATGTCACCCGGCAATCAAAGCGCCGGTAGCCGTTTGAAAACACCGCACATCTCACGCGCGCAATTGATCGCACTGGTGGGCCTGACGCTGATGTGGGGCATCAATTGGCCCATGATGAAAATCGCCGTGAGCGAATTGCCGCCTTTGTATGTGCGCGGTATCACCATGGGCTTGGCTGCTCTGTGGTTGATGCTTTATTTTCGAACCCGTGGTTTGCGTTTGTGGCCAGCCACTGCGCGTGAATGGCGCGACATTGTGCTGTTGGGCATACCCAATATTTTTTTGTGGCACACGCTCTCCATTTTGGGCGTACTGGCCTTGCCCTCAGGCCGCGCATCTATTTTGGGCTTTATGTTTCCGGTGTGGACCGTGGTGTTTGGCGTGTTGTTCATGGGACAACAACTGAACAAACGCATCGTCATTGCTGTGGTTGCGGCTTTGCTGGGTATTGGGCTGTTGATTTCGCATGAACTGACTGCCCTTCAAGGCCAACCCATGGGGATTGTGTGGATGGAATTGGGCGCCATCAGTTGGGCCATTGGCACGCTGTGGATGCGACGCATCAGCTTTACCATGCCGGTGCAGTCACTCACCGTCTGGATGATGTTGCTCAGCAGTCCGGTGATTTTGCTGTTGGCCTCGGCCACTGAAACTTGGCCGACATGGCAAATTTCACCCTTGGCATGGAGCAGTTTGGTCTATGCCGTCTTCGTCAACTATGGGTTTGCACAAATCATTTGGTTTGGCATGGCGCGTGACCTGCCGCCTGCGACCAGTGCCATGAGCATCATGGCGGTGCCGGTCACAGGCACTTTGTTCGCCACGTTCATGGTCGGTGAATGGCCGCATTGGCAAGACTACATCGCGATGGTGTGTGTGGTCGCAGCTATTGCTGCGGTGCTGCTGCCTTCGCGCACCAAGCCTGTGATGAATGCGGAATAAGCTTTGCTCAACCATACAATTTTGAATTTCTTCCCCGTATGCCACTTCACCTGATTTACGCGCGTTCTCGCAACAACGTCATTGGCGTGAATGGCGATTTGCCCTGGCACTTGCCTGAGGACTTGGCGCATTTCAAACGCACCACGCTGGGTCAACCGGTCATCATGGGGCGCATCACCTGGCAATCTATTCCAGAAAAATTCAGACCACTCCCAGGCAGAACCAATGTGGTGGTGTCACGTCAATCTGGTTTTTCTGCGCCCGGCGCGCAAGTGGTGAATTCATTGCAAGCCGCAATGGATTTATTCACTGCCGATGATGTCGTATGGTTGATCGGCGGCGCGCAGTTGTATGCGCAAGCCATGCCTTTGGCGCAGCAATTAGTGATCACTGAGATCAATGCGGATTACGGGGGTGATGCCTTTGCGCCTTCCATCAATGCTGCTGAATGGAAAGAAACTCAGCGCACGACGCACACCTCAGCGCAAGGGCTGGGCTATAGCCTCGTGATCCTAAACAGAATTTAATTGGTAATTGGGGTCAGGTTCCAATTACCAATTAGCCACTGCCGTTGATGCATCAGCCACTTCCAATCTTGGAATACAAGCTAACAAGGGCGCGTTGATTCTTTGCGCGATGGCATCGATATTTTCCTGCGGATAAAGCATGTGCGGGTCCACGGTATTGGCAACCCACCCCATCAATGAAAGACCTCGAGCCGCAATCGCTTCTGCCGTCAACAAAGCCTGGCTGATGCAACCCAATCGCATGCCAACGACCAACACCACCGGCAGTCCCAAGTCTTTGGCCATGTCAGCCGTGTCATAGCTGTCGTTCAAAGGCACGCGAAAGCCGCCAACGCCTTCAACCACCACCGCATCCGCTTGCGCCCTCACCTGCTGGTAGCAATTCAACAAGTGCTGGCGATCAATGACCTTGCCTTCCGACGCAGCAGCAATGTGCGGCGCAGCAGGTGTTTGGAACAAATACGGCGTGGTAATTTCTTGAGGTAATTTCACAGACACACAAGCAGCCAAGGCGTCTACGTCATCATTGCACCAGCGGTCATCGCGCCATTCGGCACCTGCCGCGACCGGCTTCATCGCCGCCACACGCCAGCCGCGTGCAGCCTGCATATGCACCAAGGCAGAAGCCACCAAAGTCTTGCCAATTTCTGTATCGGTGCCGGTGACAAAACACGAAAACGCTTGTGTTGGGAATGATTGATTCATGAAAAGCTTTCAACGGACAAAGCCCGCACCAGTCGGTCAACATCTTCAGTTGTGTGCGCTGCCGACAAAGTGATGCGCAGCCTCGCGGTATTCACCGGCACAGTAGGCGCGCGTATCGCGCTGATCCAAATGCCTTGCGCTTTCAAGTCATCTGAAGCTTGCAACACAGCTTGGTTATCACCAATGACCAACGGTTGAATCGCCGTGGTTGAAGCCATGCGCGTCCAGCCCGCAGGTACGGGCGCAGTGGAGAGTTGTTGTATCAAGTTCTGCAAGTGCGCTCTGCGTCTGCGCCCTTCATCACCGCCAATAAGGCGCAAACTGGTCAACAGCGCATGGGCCAGCGCCGGTGCTGCAGCCGTGGTGTAAATGTAAGAACGCGAACGCTGCACCATCCATTCAATGAAATGTTCATGCGCGACCACAAACGCGCCCGACACACCCGCCGCCTTGCCCAGCGTACCCATGTAGATCAACTGCTCTGAACGTACATTGGCATGCTGCAACACACCTGCGCCAGTTTCACCCAATACGCCAAAGCCATGCGCGTCATCCACCAACAACCAAGCACCGTGTTGCTCGCACAAAGCAATCATCGCTTTCAAGGGCGCGATGTCACCGTCCATGCTGAACACACCATCGGTCACCACCACCTTGGTAACGCTCTGACAAGAAGACAGTCGCAACGACAAATCAGCCACATCCGTATGGCGGTACACCTGACACGGCGAGCGCGTTAAACGAATGCCGTCAATCAACGATGCATGGTTAAGTGCATCTGAGAAAAAAGTGATGTCACCTTTGGCCGTGTCTGCCAGTGCCGTCATCACACCCAGGTTCGCCATGTAGCCGGTGCTGAAATACAAAGCCCGCACACTCGGTACAAACGGTGACAACATGTCTGCCAGCAATTCCTCCAAGCGCGCATGCGCTTGCGAATGCCCGCTGATCAAATGCGATGCGCCACTGCCTGCGCCATAAAGCGATGCGCCTTCTCTCAAGGCTTCGACCACCAAAGGATGCGCGGCCAGACCTAAATAATCGTTGCTGTTGAACGCCAACATCGGCTGACCATCAACCACCAGGTGCGGTTGACAAACAGACGCCACGCTGTGTCTGACACGACGCAAGCCTTGCGTATCAATCGCGTTCAAATGCAATTTCAAGCTATCCAAATGCGTGAAACTCATGCTTGCATCACCTCGTCAAACACCGTTTGCAAACGCTCAGCCAGCAAGCCTGTGTCTGCGTCGCTCAAGATATAAGGCGGCATCAGGTAAACCGTGGTGCCAATCGGGCGCAACAGCAATTCGTGCTTTAAGGCACTGGCGAAAAAGCGGCGCGAAAACGTAGCGGCCAATTGCGGGTCATCGACTTGCGCGTCAAACGCCCAGATCATTCCTTGCTGCCTGAAATGTTTCACCTTGGAATGTGTAGCTAATGGCCTGAGGGCTTGGCTCAACATTTCTGCTCGCACCAAGTTACCCGCCAGCACATCGTCTTCTTTAAAAATTTCAAGCGTGGCCAACGCGGCTCGGCAAGCCAACGGGTTGCCGGTGTACGAATGCGAATGTAAAAAACCGCGCACCATGCTGTCGCTGTAAAACGATTGGTACACCTCATCGCGCGTCATCACCAATGACAAAGGCAAATAGCCGCCGCTGATACCTTTGGACAGACACAAAAAGTCCGGCCAGATACCCGCATGCTCGCAGGCAAAAAACTTCCCCGTGCGACCGCAGCCCACGGCAATTTCATCGGCGATCAAATGCACATTGAACGCAGTGCATA
>CAMDSU010000103.1 GCA_945907335.1 Bordetella parapertussis
TGGTGTTCAAGATGGCTGGGTAACTGTGCGACGGGCACGCTTGTCGCTGCCTGTGAATGAATTGGCCTTGGCCATCCAGCACCGCCACTTCAATTTTGGTGCCGCCCAGATCAATGCCGATTTGCATGCTCATACGCTGCGAGTCAATGCCAATAAAGCCGCTTCATCCAAGACAGGCACATCCAGCGCAATGGCTTTGTCGAGCTTGCTGCCTGCGGCTTCTCCGGCGATGACACCGGTGGTTTTTTTGCTGACGCTGCCCGCCACCTTGGCACCAGCTTGCTCGAGCAGAGCCTGTGCTTGTTCGCGTGACAAGGTGGGCAAGGTGCCGGTGATGACATAGGTGTGTCCGGCAAGTGGCAAATCCAACCTCGCTCCGGGTGCGGATTCTTCCCAATGGACGCCGCAGGCCCGTAGTTGCTGCACCACTTCGCGGTTGTGGGCTTGGTCAAAGAATGCACGCAAGCTGTTGGCAACAACGGGGCCGACATCATTGACCATCAACAATTGATCCACACTGGCATCCATGATGGCTTCGATGCCGCCGAAATGACGTGCGAGGTCCTTGGCGGTGGCCTCACCCACATGGCGAATGCCCAAACCAAAAATAAAACGCGGCAAGGTGGTGTGTTTGGAACGCTCCAAACTGGCCAACAAGTTGTTGGCGGATTTCTCTGCCATGCGGTCTAGCGCAGCCAGATGGCTGAAACCCAATTTATACAAATCTGGCAAGGTGTTGACCAAGCCTGCGTCCACCAATTGGTCCACCAGCTTTTCACCCAGATCATCTACTTCAACCGCGCGTCTGTGAGCGAAATGCAATATGGCTTGTTTGCGCTGGGCGCTGCAAAACAAGCCTCCGGTGCAACGGAAATCGGCCTCGCCTTCTTCCCGCACTGCCAAACTGTTGCAGACCGGGCAATGCGTGGGCATGGTGAATATCTGCGCATCCTGCAAGCGTTTTTCAAGCATGACAGACACCACTTCAGGAATGACGTCGCCGGCGCGCCTGACGATGACCGTGTCGCCGACACGCACGTCTTTTCGTCTGGCTTCATCTTCGTTATGCAATGTGGCGTTGGTGACCGTCACGCCGCCGACAAACACCGGTGCCAATTTGGCAACGGGCGTGAGTTTTCCGGTGCGTCCCACTTGTACTTCTATGGCTTGCACCGTGGTCAACTCTTCTTGCGCGGGGTACTTGTGTGCCACCGCCCAACGGGGTTCTCGGCTGACCATGCCCAACTCGGACTGCAATCTGATTTGATTGACCTTGTAGACCACGCCATCAATGTCAAAAGGCAATTGGTCCCGGGTTTGTGCAATCTGTTGGTGATAGGCGATCAAGCCTTGCGCACCAGTCACGAGTTGGCAATGCTCGGACACTGGAAACCCCCAGTCTTTGAGCGCCATCAATATTTGGAAATGGGTGCCATAGGTGTGCAAACCGTTCAATGTCGTTTGCACCGGCGACAGTACTGCATCTGCATCTGCATCTGCATCTGCATTGGCTTGTGCGTGAAAGTGCAGTGCATAGGCAAAAAAACTCAGCGGTCTTTGTGCGGCGATTTTGGGGTCCAACTGCCGCACCGCACCGGCAGCCGCGTTGCGCGGATTCACAAAAGTTTTTTCGTTTTTAGCGCCCTGGGCAATACGCTGCCTTTGTCGTTCATTCAGACTTTCAAAATCGTCGCGACGCATATAGACCTCGCCCCTGACTTCAAGGCTGGCAGGCGCTGCTTGCGGCAAGCGCAAAGGAATTTGTCCAATGGTGCGTATGTTGTGTGTGACATCCTCACCGCTTTGGCCGTCTCCCCTAGTAGATGCTTGAACCAAGATATGGTCTTTGTACATCAGACTGATGGCCAAGCCGTCAAATTTCAGTTCGGCCACGTAAGACAGTGGCGGGTCTTGTGCATTCAGTTGCAATACCTTGCGTACCCGGTTGTCGAATTGAATGGCGCCCTCTGCGGAGATATCTGTCTCGGTGTGGATGCTCAACATGGGCACTTTATGCGCCACCGAGGTAAATGACGACATCGGTTGTGCACCTACGCGTTGCGTGGGTGAATCCGGCGTGATCCACTGCGGATGGTCAGCTTCAAGCGCTTGGAGTTCGCGAAACAAACGGTCGTATTCTGCGTCGGGTATCTGCGGTTCATCCAGCACGTGATAGTGGTGGCCAGCCAGTTGCAATTGCTGGCGCAGTTGAACAATGCGTTCTTGCATGAAACCGATCAACTGAATAAACGACGCGCTTGTAATGACCCCGCCGCCAGATCTCGGGCGGCAAGTTCGTCATAGAGTTGGCGCAAATCCCGATCAATCATTTGTATCGCGGGTTCAGACAGCGCCTGACCGTTGTCATCGGTCACCAGGCCGTCCATGGCATCAGCCAACTCTTTGGCGGACTCGCACAGTCGTGCAAATGCTTGTTCAGACTGCGCGACTTGCGGCACATCCAAACTCAAACTGATGCTGCGCAAAGCCGCTTGGTTGGGGTCTTCGGCCATGGCGGCACGCGCATCAAACTGCAACACCAGCACTGGCGGAAGCCCTGCCAAAGAAGAAGCCACCACCATGCGTCCTGGAATCACGCCGGGGACAAAACCAAGCCGAGAGGCTTGTTGTTGCACGTATCCCGGGCTCCACGCAGATTTGCGCGCTTGCAACGTGAAGCTCAATTGGGCGTCATGGGCGCTGGCAAATTGATCGAGCTCTCTGGCGTGCGCTAAGGCCTCATGCATATCTGGAAATTCTGGCGTACTGGAGAACACATCAGAAAATGCTTGGGCTTTCACCACAAATTCTGAAAATTCAATTTCATTCAAAGGCCCCTGGCGGTTTGCCACTTGGATGCCGGCTTGAAACGCGCTGTAGTAGCGCTGGGCTTGCAAACTTTCCCAGTTGCCGTTGTCTGCGTTCAAGCCCTCCACCACGAACAATTTATTCCCTACCCTTCGTATGGGAGGCAATGCGGCAATAGCGGCTTCGCCTGATACCGGCGCATCCAACTCCATAGTGGCTATGACATCGATCAGCGCATCAAGTTGGGTGCTGACATTGCGCTCACCGACACTGGCTTGGAACGGACTCTCCAAAATGCCGTGGTCTTGCTGAAAGTCGTTTTCTGGTGGCATGACTTCCAGCGCCATGAGTTCATCTGGCGTCAAAAAAGGTTCGGCTTGTTTGGGTTGGTTTTGGCGCGACGTCCACGTGCTGTGGGCGATCACCACCACCAACACCAAGCCACCAGCGATAGCCAGCCACATTTGAAAATTGCTCATCGCCAGACTTTCATTCGCTTTCAGCCATGCTCACGGCAGCTTCCATGTCCACCGCCACAATGCGCGAGACACCTTGCTCTTGCATGGTCACCCCAATAAGTTGTTCTGCCATTTCCATGGCAATCTTATTGTGGGAGATAAATAAGAACTGTGTCTCCTTGGACATGCTCGAAACAAGTTTGCTGTAACGCTCTGTATTGGCGTCATCCAAAGGCGCATCCACTTCATCCAACAAGCAAAACGGTGCCGGATTGAGTTGAAAAATAGCGAACACCAGCGCAATGGCTGTGAGGGCTTTTTCACCACCAGAGAGCAAATAAATGGTTTGGTTCTTTTTGCCGGGGGGTTGCGCCATGACCTGAACGCCAGAGTCCAGAATTTCATCGCCAGTCATGACCAGTTTGGCCGTGCCACCACCGAACAACTCGGGAAACATAATGCCGAAATGGTGATTCACCGTAGCAAACGTTTCGGAGAGTAATTCACGGGTTTCGCCATCAATTTTTCGGATCGCATCTTCCAAGGTGCTGATGGCTTCGTTCAAGTCAGCCGATTGGGCATCCAGAAATTGCTTGCGTTCGCTGGCAGTTCCCAGCTCTTCCAAAGCTGCCAAATTGACCGCACCCAAGGACTGAATTTCTTTTTGTATTTTGTCAATTTCAGTTTGCAAACCATGAAGCTTGACAGATTCCGCAACGATGGACGCCTCGATGGCCGTGGTGTCTGCTTCGGCCTCTTGTAAAAAACGGTCATATTGTTCGAAACCAATACGTGCCGCTTGTTCTTTGAGTTGTGCATCCACAATGCGTTGGCGCAATGGTTCAAGTTCGCGTTCGATACGAAGCCTGTCCTCATTGCTGGTGCGCAAGCGCGCCGTTAAATCATCGTACGACGAACGTTTGGCGGCCAGTAGATTTTCGCGCTCCAATTTGAGAGACAAGGCGTCTTGCAACCCAGCTTGGGCGGCAGTGTCTGACAGCGTGGCCAGTTCAGCCTGTTGTTTTTGCAGTTCAGTGGCAAGTTGCTCAAGTTGTTGGGCGGCGGTATTGCGGGTCCGTTGCAGCTCCTCCAGTTTGGCGTTGATGGTGCGCATCCCGAATTGGGCTTCCTGCAATTGACGTTCTGTCTCACGCAGCTGTTCTCGCGCCTGTTGCAACACTTGATCGCTTGCTTGGGCCGTGTCGTTCAAACCTTCGTAACGCTCTTGGGTCTGGGCCAGTTGCATGTCCAAGCTTTCAAACTGCGTTTCTTGCGTCTGAGCACGTTCGTGCAAGGTAAGCAGTTGGGCTTGTAACTCAATGGATTCATCGGCCAATTGGCCTTGGCGTGATTTGATTTGCTCAGCTAATTGTTGGGCCTGCAGAAAATCAACATTCAATGCATGTGCGCGGGATTGGTTTTGGGTGGCATCTTGCCGTATTTGCGTGCGCTGTTGTGAAGCCTGTGTGGCTGCGGTTTCAGAACGCACAAGCTGTGATCTTGCTTCCTCTGCCATCAACGATTGCGCACGAATTTGCTTGTCTAAATTTTCAATCTCTTGAGCTCGGGCGAGCAAACCTGCCTGCTCTGTGTCTTGCGCATAAAAGCTGACACTGTGTGAACCCACGGCATGACCCTCGGGCGTGAAAATTTGCTGACCTGGTTGCAGCTTGCCCCGAGATGACAGCGCTTCATCCAAACTATCTGCGGTAAAGCAACCGGTCAGCCAGTCGCCAAACAGTGCTTGCAGGCTGGCGTCATTGAGTTTGAGTTGGTCAAACAATTTCGGCAGTGGCGTGGAGGCAGTGGCAGCCGATGAAACAGCGGGCGAGTAGAAGCTCAGCTTGGCCGACGGCGCATCTTTGGCAAACGCTTTGACGGTATCCATTTTGGAAACTTCAAGTGCAGCCAGACGCTCGCGCAATGCTGATTCAAGTGCTTGCTCCCAGCCCGGAGTGACATGCATACGGCTCCACAGTGGTTGCAAACTTTGTAGCCCGTGTTTGTTGAGCCAGGGGCTGAGTCTTTCATCGCTGCGCAATTTTTCTTGCAATGCTTTTAAGGCTTGCTGACGCGCTTGCAATTCGACCAACTTGGCTGCTTCGTCATTGCTGTTTTGTTGCGCTGTTTTACGGGAGGATTCAATGTCTTCGAGGGACGCCTCTAGGCTATCGAGTTGCGCCTGAGTCTGCGCAGACAGTTGCTCGGCCTGTGCGAGCTGTTGCTGCAGTTGCGCCAGATGTTGTTCGTCTGGCGCATTCAAAGAACGGTGATCGGCCTGCAGTCGGTCTAAGCGCAATTGCAATTGACGGGTTTGCTCTTGCAAGCCAGATTGTTCAGCCGCCAACACTTTCATGTGTTGCTGTACTTGGTTAACTTGTTGCGATTGGTTTTGCAAGGATTGACGTGCGGTACTTGACTGGGCTTCTAATTCAGGAAGCTGTTTTTGCTGCGAGTCTTGAACACCTTGTAAATGGTTGATTTGCAGCTCAATGGCTGCCTTATCTGTATGGAGTTTTTCTGTATTGGCCAGAGACTGGGCGGCTTGGTCAGTCCATTGTTGGGTTTGTGTTTGGATCTGTACCAAGCGGGCTTGCGCCCGATCACGGCCTTCCACCACAAAACGGATTTCAGCTTCTAAGCGGCCTACTTCGGCACTGGCTTGGTACAACTGACCTTGGGCTTGGTTGACTTGTTCGCCGGCTTCGTAATGCGCTTGGCGAATCGTTTCTACGCTGGACTCAACTTGTCGCAATTCGGCGGTTTTGGCTTCCAAGGAATTGGTAGCTTGTTCTGCTTGCTGATGCAAATGGCTTTGCTCGCCCTGTGCTTCGGCACGCTTTAAAAACCATTGTTGGTGCTGGCGCAGAGTGACGAGCTTTTGTAGGCCATTGAATTTCTGCGCAACTTCAGCTTGTCGTTCGAGCTTTTCCAAATTGGCATTAAGTTCGCGCAATATGTCTTCAACGCGGGTCAGGTTTTCGCGCGTGTCGCTCAGTCGGTTTTCAGTTTCACGACGGCGTTCTTTGTATTTGGAAACGCCAGCGGCTTCTTCTAGAAACAGCCGCAGCTCTTCGGGTTTGGATTCAATGATGCGGCTGATGGTTCCTTGCCCAATGATGG
>CAMDSU010000104.1 GCA_945907335.1 Bordetella parapertussis
ATATTTTTTCCATCGAAGGTCTGGCCGTCGGCCTGATCCGAAACCAGTTTTAACCCCAGGAGTACAGCATGTCACTAGCCATTTGGAGCAGCCATCAGGTTTTTCAGCGCGTAGATTCAGCGTTTCGCGCATTACTCAACCCCCGCAAATATCAACTGGCTTACAACCGCCATTCCCACAGATTAGCGGCCGAACGGCCGCTGCGCGTGGTTCATATCGCCGAAGACCAACGCCCGCCTCTGCACACGGCGGGACGCATGGTCATTTCAGGTCGCATGGCTGACGTTTGTGCTGAACTCGACCGTTTGATCGATCTTGACAACCAGCGCCAAATGTTTCCCCACTGATATTATTTTTTTCCAGACCGCAAAGCCATCATGATTTCGCTGTTGGCTTTGCGCTCTGCCATTATTTTTTTCACGTGAGGGTTATCGGCAAATTGTTGGGTATAAGCCTTTACTGGCAAATCAGCCAGCAAGTCTTCCTCAAGTACCGATTTGCAAGCCATCACAGCCAATGGCAAATGGAAAATTGCCGCGCAATCCGCCAAAGTGAAACTGTCGCCCGCAATGTAGGGCGAAAATTTGGCCAACTTTGCAAATGCAGCCACATTTTTTGTGAGTTGTTTTTTCACTCTGGCCTTGGTTTCATCGCTGGCCACGCCGCCAAAAAACGCTTGGCCATACAACTCCCGCACCACGAGTTCAATGTGCAGTTCAAGATAAACAACCAACTCCCTCACTTTTGCCGCAGCAAACGGATCTGTTGGCATCAATGGGTGTGAAGGGAATTGTTGCTCTATGTATTCAGCGCAGGCCATGGATTCAGACACACAGCCGTGCGGTGTTTCCAAAAATGGCACCTTGGCCATGGGAGAACGGTCCACCAGTTTGGGGTGCGTGTTGCCCGTCCAAACCAGTTCCTCTTCAAACGCCACGCCTTTTTCCAGCAATTGCAATTTCAGTTTGTTGTAATAGTTGCTGGCCGAGAATCCGCAAAGTTTCAGTGTCATGGAATAAGACTCCGTTGGTATCAAAGATCCAGCATTTTGCAGTAATCGCTCAACACAGGCGCACATCCGATGTCGGCCATAATTGTTCTTATATGAATACAAACTTCCATCGTGTGGCTGTGGTGGGCGCGGGCGCCATGGGACAAGGAATTGCACAAATGTGCGCCCAAGCCGGCGCCCAGGTCTTGGTGCATGATGTTGCGCCCGGTGCAGCCGAAAAAGCCTGCCAAGCCATTCTTATGCAATGGAAAAAATTACAAGACAAGGGGCGTTTGACAGCGACTGATACTGCACAGTTGCGAGAACGCTTACACCCTGCCTCCTCACTCAAGGATTTGTCAACCTGTGACTTGGTGATCGAGGCGGTGGTTGAAAACATGGCCATCAAAACAGCCTTGTTTGCTGAATTGGAAAACCTGCTGACTCCGCAAGCGGTGATCGCTAGCAACACATCTTCGTTGTCAGTGACTGCCCTGGCTGCCAGACTCAAACACCCGCATCGCTTTGCTGGACTGCATTTCTTTAACCCCGTGCCGCTGATGAAGGTGGTCGAAGTCATCGCTGGGCTTGGCACTGATGAAAACATCTGTCAGCGATTGAGTCAATTTGTCGTGGCCATGGGACATCAATCGGTTCGCGCCAAGGACACCCCGGGCTTCATCGTTAACCACGCCGGCAGAGGTTATGGCACAGAAGCATTGCGCATCGTGTCTGAAGGTGTGGCGGATTTCGCCACGATTGACGATATTTTGAAAGACCAAGTGGGGTTCAAACTGGGCCCCTTCGAACTCATGGACTTGACCGCCTTGGATGTTTCACACCCGGTCATGGAATCCATCTACCAACAGTACTACGAAGAACCCCGTTATCGTCCCTCGGTGATCACTGCCCAACGCTTGGCAGGCGGTTGGTTGGGACGAAAAACTGGCCGAGGCTTTTACACCTATATTGAAGGCAAAGCGCAACGCTCGCCGCCAACGCCTGCCCCCAGCGTGAGTGACCTGCCGCCGGTATGGGTGTCTTCGCGGGCCGCGCGGCGCAGCGATTTATTTCAATTGCTCAAAGAACTGGGTGCGGAGATTGAAACTGCCAGTGCTCCCTCTAACCAAGCGCTGTGTTTGGTCGCGCCTCTGGGGTTTGATGTCACCACTTGTGCGATCGTTGAGCGGCTCGACCCCGCTCGCACTTTGGGGATTGACATGCTGATGCCCGATGCTGCAACCCGCAGACGCGTGTTAGCGACAAACCCCGCCACACGCAGCGACATGCGCGATGCTGCCCATGCATTGTTTGCCAAAGATGCAAAAGCTGTCAGCGTCATTCAAGACAGTGGCGGGTTTGTCACCCAACGCGTGTTGGCACATATCGTCAATATCGCCAGTGACATATGCCAGCAAGGCATTTGCAGCCCTGCTGATTTGGACACCGCCGTCACCCTTGGACTGGGCTATCCACAAGGACCATTGACACTGGGAGACTCATTGGGGGCAGACAGTCTGCTCGAAGTGCTGTTCAACATGCAAACGGTATATGGTGACCCGCGCTATCGCCCCAGTCCTTGGCTGCGACGTCGCGGCGCTTTAGGCCTGAGTTTGCGCCACGATATTTCTACCGTATGACCGCACAACTCAAAAGTCACTCAGAAGGTCAAACCTTGGTGCTGACATTGTCCAATCCCCAGTACCGCAACGCGCTCGGGCCGGAAATTTATTCGGCCGGCATTGAAGCCTTAAACGCTGCTGAAAGCAACCACGATGTTCGTAGCGTGGTCATCACCGGTGAAGGCGCCCATTTCAGCGCTGGCGGTCAACTCAACCGTTTGCTGGATAACCGTGAACTCCCGCCCGAGCACCAAGCGCAAAGCATCGAGGCCTTGCACGGTTGGCTCGAAACCATTGCCACTTTCCCCAAACCCGTATTGGCCGCCGTGGAAGGCGCCGCCGCCGGGGCTGGTTTCTCATTGGCATTGACCTGCGACTTTTTGATCGCTGCGCGCAACAGCGTTTTTGTCATGGCCTACAGCAATGTGGCCTTGTCACCCGATGGTGGCGGCAGTTGGCAGTTAGCTCGCGCATTGCCACGGGCCTTGGTCAGTCAGTACTTGATGTTGGGCGAAAAAATCTCAGCTGAACAGTTATTGACTCACGGCCTGGTCAACGCCATCAGCGAACCGGGTCAGGCTTTGCAAACTGCCCTGTCCTGGGCCCAACGCCTGAACGAACGTGCGCCCAATGCGCTTTTCAGCATCAAAGAACTGGTCAATGCTGCACCCAACCACAGTTTGTTTGCCCACATGGCATTGGAAAAACAGCATTTCGTCAACAATCTGCATCATCCCAATGCTGGCGTCGGCATTGCCGCGTTTTTGGACAAACGCCCGTCACAGTACAAGCCGTAAAACTTCGCCCCCCCCAGTTGCCGGTCTCGCCGGCGACAATTTTTAACCTTCAGGTCACCGACAAGACAGACGATGGACGAGCCAATACTTACGATTGAAGAACGAGAAGCGGTAAATGCCGGACGCTGGTTTTCCTCACTTTCACCTTCACTTCGCCACGACATACTCCGATGCGCTTACGTCAGACGACTCAAAGACGGCGACCTGATCGCTGCACGTGGCGACACGCCCGAGGAATGGATCGCCTGCGCCAAGGGCGCGGTTCGGGTCAGTTCCACTTCTCTGTCGGGCAAACAAATCACCTTCACCTACGTCGAGCCAGGCATTTGGTTTGGCGATGTGGCCATTCTGGATGGCGACAGCCGTACCCACGATGCGTATGCGCATGGAGACACCACCATCTTGTGTGTGGCCAAGCCAGATTTCCAAAAAATTCTGGCCGCTCATGTCGAGTTTTACCAAGCCATGCTTCGCTTGCAAGCAAGGCGTATTCGCCAGTTGTTCGGTCTGGTGGAAGACCTCAACACCCTGCCCTTGCGTGCGCGTTTGGCCAAGCAGTTGCTGCATTTGGCGCGCAGTTACGGTGTGCCGTCACTCAACCACGGCGAAGAAGTTCGCATCGGATTGCATCTGGCGCAAGAGGAACTCGCACAGTTGTTGGGCGCTTCACGCCAGCGAGTGAATCAAGAACTCAAGGCCATGGAAAGAGAAGAAGCCTTGCGCATAGAACCGGGTGGTTTGGTGATACGCAACAGAGAAATGCTGATGAAAATCAGTGCGGCGGAGTAAGTACATGAGCAACTTTGACAATTTTGTCGGCACACGCGAAGTCAGCGAATCGCACAGTTTTGATGTGGCAGCTTTGCAGGCTTGGTTGAGTGCGCACATGCCAGGCTTTGCCGGTCCTTTGCAAGTAGAAATGTTC
Source organism: Bordetella parapertussis (assembly GCA_945907335.1). Classification (GTDB taxonomy): domain Bacteria; phylum Pseudomonadota; class Gammaproteobacteria; order Burkholderiales; family Burkholderiaceae_C; genus Limnohabitans. The sequence goes on from CAMDSU010000104.1 coordinate 4,336, forward strand.
AAAGGCGGCCAATCCAACCCGACCTACAAACTGATTACGCCAACTGTCAGTTATGTGATGCGTGCCAAGCCCGGTCCGGTCGCCAAGCTGCTGCCCTCAGCGCATGCCATCGAACGAGAATTTGCCGTCATGCGCGGCCTGCAAGGCACGGGCGTACCAGTGGCGCATATGCATGTGCTGTGCGAAGACGAATCGGTCATTGGCCGTGCTTTTTATGTGATGGAATTTGTGCAAGGGCGGGTGCTGTGGGACCAGGCCTTGCCCGACATGACGCGCGAGCAACGCCGCGACATTTACCTTGAAATGAACCGTGTCATCGCGGCTTTGCATGCGGTGGACCACAAAGCGCAGGGGCTGGAAAACTTTGGCAAACCTGGCAATTACTTTGACCGCCAGATCGGTCGCTGGAGCAAGCAATACCGCGCCTCAGTCACGCAGCCGATTGAAGAAATGGACAAGCTGATGGACTGGCTGCCGGCCAACATGCCTGACAGCGCCCGCGCCGACCTGACCTGCATCGTGCATGGTGACTTCCGTTTAGACAACATGATTTTTCACCCTGACGAACCGCGCATTCTGGCGGTGCTGGACTGGGAACTCTCCACGCTAGGTCATCCACTCGCCGATTTCAGCTACCACTGCATGTCTTGGCACATACCGCCTGGCAGCTTTCGCGGCATTGGTGGTTTAGATCACGCGGCTTTGGGCATACCGCTGGAAGACGAGTACATTGATTTGTATTGCAAACGAAGCGGCATCACCACACTGGCTGAGCTTAAAAAAGACTGGAACTTCTACCTCGCGTACAACATGTTTCGCATCGCCGCGATTTTGCAAGGCATTGCCAAACGCGTCGAAGACGGTACCGCCTCGAGTGCACAGGCCAAAGCATCAGGTGCAGGCGCAAGACCCATGGCTGAACTGGCCTGGTTGTTTGCACGTCGCCAATGATTTTTTACACAACAGATTAACCGGAGAAAAAAATGAATTTTGATTACACCGACAAAGTCAAAGACATGCAGGCGCGCTTGATCGCATTCATGGACGAGCATATTTACCCCAATGAAAAACGGTTCTTCCAAGAAATAGCCGACAACCGCGCGGCTGGCAACCCTTGGATTCCCACCAAAATCGTGGAAGAACTCAAACCGCTGGCTCGCAAGGCTGGTTTATGGAACCTTTTTTTGCCGCACAGCAAGCGTGCACCCGAAGGCCTGAGCAATCTGGAATATGCGCCAATGTGCGAAATCATGGGCCGCGTGCCTTTCGCGGCCGAGGTGTTCAACTGTTCTGCGCCGGACACCGGCAACATGGAAACCTTCGAGCGCTACGCCAGCGAAGAACTCAAAGACAAGTGGTTGGAACCCTTGCTGCGCGGCGACATACGCTCTGCGTTTTTGATGACCGAGCCTGATGTGGCCTCATCGGACGCCACCAATATCCAGTGTTCGATTCGCCGCGAAGGTGATCACTACGTGATCAACGGCCGCAAGTGGTGGTCCTCAGGCGCCGGTGACCCGCGTTGTGCGGTTTACATCGTCATGGGCAAAACCGACCCTGATGCTCCCCGCCACTCTCAGCAAAGCATGATCATCGTGCCTGCGAATTCACCGGGTGTGGAAATCTTGCGCCCTTTGAGCGTGTTCGGCTACGACGATGCGCCTCACGGTCACATGGAAGTGTTGTTGAAAAACGTGCGCGTACCGGTTGGAAATTTGTTGCTCGGGGAAGGTCGTGGTTTTGAAATCGCCCAAGGCCGCTTAGGCCCTGGCCGAATTCACCATTGCATGCGCACCATCGGTTGCGCCGAACGCGCACTCGAACTCATGTGCAAACGCCTCAACAGCCGCACCGCTTTCGGCAAAGTGCTGTCTTCACAAGGCGTGTGGCATGAGCGCATCGCCGAGTCGCGCATCATGATCGAGCAAGCGCGTTTGTTGACACTCAAAGCCGCTTACATGATGGACACAGTTGGTAACAAAATCGCCAAAACAGAAATCGCCATGATCAAAGTGATCGCGCCGGTGATGGCCAC
>CAMDSU010000105.1 GCA_945907335.1 Bordetella parapertussis
CGTGGCTTGCGGCCAATCGGCCAGCGCCGCCAACATTTGACCGGTCTGGTTGCAATCGTCGTCAATCGCTTGCTTGCCCAAAATGACCATGCCGGGTTGTTCTTTGTCGGCCAGCGCTTTGAGCAGTTTGGCCACGGCCAGAGGTTGCAGTTCTTCACTGGTTTCCACCAGAATGCCGCGGTCTGCGCCTATGGCCATGGCAGTGCGTAAGGTTTCTTGGCATTGGGTGACGCCGCAGGAAACGACCACGACTTCTGTCAATATGCCTTTTTCTTTCAACCGAACCGCTTCTTCCACAGCGATTTCATCGAACGGGTTCATGCTCATTTTGACGTTGGCGATGTCTACGCCGGTCTGGTCAGATTTGATCCGGACTTTGACGTTGTAATCCACCACGCGCTTGACGGCGACCAATGCCTTCATGGGTTTGCTCCAAGGAATAAAGGTAAGTAGAAGTCATGACTTACGGGGGTTGTAAGTTGACGTGCACGTCATTCTAGACGAATCCATTTGCATTTCTGAACGGTCGTGCTTTTTTAACCCTTGGTAACTTGTGGCATGGTCTGACAAAGAATATGCCGATCAGGAATTGCCAGCAGTTGAAAAGGGTTTGGCTGGCGGCAAAGTGATGCCAGCAGACTGCAAAGCGGCCCAAGCAGCGCCATGAACCCGTGAAATCACAGCCAACCGCGACGTCAAACGATCAGCCACCCAAAATTGCAAGGTAAATTCCAAACCATCGGCGCTGATACGGCTGAAATGCACTTGAGCGGCTGGCTCTGCGTTGATATCTGGCACGGTGTGCAAGGCATCCAACAAGATTGCTTGAGCCTTTTCAACGGGGCTGTCCAACGCCACCGCCACCGTGGTTTGTAAAGAAACAGCCGAGTCGGACAAGGAAAAATTGTCCACCCTTTGCGTTATCAGCAACTCATTGGGAATGATGGATTCGCGGCCATTCGGGTCACGGATCAAGGTGTAGCGGGTTTTGATGTCGCTGACCTGACCTTCCACGCCATCGACCCGGATATGGTCACCGATCCGCACAGATCGCTCAACCAAGACCACAAAACCACTGACATAGTTGGCAGCGAGTTTTTGCAAACCAAACCCCAGCCCCACGCCCAAAGCACCGCCCAACACTGACAACGCGGTTAAGTCCACCCCAACTGCAGACAAAGCCAACAGCAAGCCCAATAACAGGATGATCGCGCGAAGCACATTCGCAGCCACTTTGCGCATGGACAAATCACTGACAGTTTGCGACAAGATGCGTACTTCAATGGCAGCTGATAGCCACAAGCTGAGCACCAGTACCAAGCCAGAGGACAACATGCCCTCCAACAAGGTGCGCAAATCCAGTTTCACTCGACCAAAGTTCAAATGGATGCTTTCCATTTCCGTGGCCACCAAAGGCAGTAAATCGGTGATCCACAGGACCGCCACGCCCCAAGCCAACCACGACACCAAACGCTCGGTCAACACCGCCAGCGGCGAGCGCGGAAACACCGCCATCAACACGCGTGCGCACAAACGAATCAGCGCCAGAGATAAGAAAACAGGAATTGCTAATTTGAGCAAGATAAACGGTTGCTGCTTAAATAACAGTACCTGCACAAAATATGTCAGCAGCAACGCCAACAAAGGAAACAGCAAGCCATCAATGACTTTCTTGCCAAACAACACCGTTTCGGTTTTTGAATGCCGACCCAATACCCAAGCGGTTAACCAAGCGAACAAAACGATCGCCAACAAATAAACAGCCTCTCTGATCAAACCTGTAGGAAGGCTTTCTTGGGTCAGGGCTGAGAGCAATAAATTGAGATTTTCCATGTTTGAAATCAGCTTAACACGCAGGCAAGACCTGGCATCATCCAGTGTTTGGCTACACTCATGGGCAATGCTAATTCACAGAACCACCTTATGCGCCAAACGTTTTTTGGCAACGACTTTTTTTGCCTCCCTCTTCCTGCTCAGCGCCATCTGCACAAGCTCGGCCCATGCAGCAACAAAAAATACCCCGACCGGCGCGTCTAAATCCACCGCAGCGGTCGCTGTCAAGAAAAAAAAATCAGCCAAGGCCGTTAAGTCGCTGAAGGGAAAAGCCTTTGGCAAGACTGCTGCCGTGCGTGAATTGGCTCGGTCCATTGCCCGTCAGCAGCAACTGCCCGTCGCTTGGGTCACACAACAAATTTCGCAAGCGCGGCAAATCCCAGCCATCTTGCCCATGGTGCTGCCGCCCGCATCGGCGCAACAAAAAAATTGGACGGCTTATCGGGCCAGGTTTCTGAGTGATTGCCGCATCCAATCCGGCGTGAAATTTTGGCGTGACCATAGCTTGTTGCTAGACCAAGCCCAGATCATTTATGGCGTGTCTGCGCATTACATCGTTGGCATCATGGGCGTGGAAACTTTTTACGGCCAGCACATGGGTACATACAAATTACTGGACGCGTTGACCACGCTCAGTGTGATGTTTCCTGCAGCGCATCCACAAGCCGCTGAACGGCAAGCATTTTTTCAAAATGAGTTGGCTTACTATTTAAAGCAACAAAAAATTCAGCCCGGAAAAACAGCTCCACTGGGGAGCTACGCTGGTGCGAGCGGATTACCTCAGTTCATGCCTTCGAGCATTGCGCGGTTTGCCGTGGACTTTGATGGTGATGGCCGCATTGACCTGGGCAAGAGTGCCGCCGATGCGATTGGCTCAGTCGCCAACTATTTCAAAGCCTATGGCTGGCAACCTGGCATGCCCACCCATTTTGAAGTGAATGTGGCGGCCATCCATGAAGACGATTTGAATGCATTGCTGGCCCCTGACATTGTTCCTTCATGGTCAGCATCGCATTTGCAAAGCAAGCAAGCGGTGTTGCCGCAGACAGCTATGGCTTTTGACAAGCCTTTGGCTTTGGTGCAATTGCATAACGGCGGCAACCCACCCAGCTATGTGGCGGGCACCGAAAATTTCTACGTCATCACCCGCTACAACCGCAGCAGTTATTACGCATTGGCAGTGATCGAGTTGGGCCAAGCAGTGGCCCAAGCGATGGCAGATCCAACGTATCTGGCAGGTTCTTGTCCCTGAAACTATTTGGTCATTGAGGCGGGGTAATTGGCGTTATTGGGGCCAATTGCTGGCGAAGCAAATTCTTTTGCACCTTGCCCATGGCATTGCGCGGCAGCTCGTCAATCAATTTGCAAAGCTTGGGAACTTTGAAGCCCGCCAACTGCCCTTTCAACGTGGAAAGCAATGAAGCAGGGTCCAACATGACGCCCGGTTTTGCCAGCACGAACGCGCAGCCTACCTCGCCAAGGTCGGAATGCGGCATGCCCACCACGGCGCTTTCTGCAACGCCCGGTAACTGGTTCAAGGCCTCTTCAATTTCCGCCGGATACACATTCAAACCGCCGCTGATGATCAGGTCTTTGCTGCGTCCCACTATGCGCACATACCCATGCTCATCCACTGTGCCCATATCGCCGGTGATGAAGAAACCATCGGTGGTGAATTCTTGTGCGTTTTTTTCTGGCATACGCCAGTAACCTGCGAACACATTTGGACCCTTCACCTGAATGCTGCCCACTTCACCATGGACCAATGGTTTCCCTGCGTCGGAGACGATGCGCAAACTCACCCCAGGCAACGCAAACCCCACGCTGCCACCGATGCGCTGCGAAGCGTCTGCATAGCGAGCATCCGCGCGATAAGGATTGGATGTCAGCATGACGGTTTCACTCATGCCATAACGCTCTAACACGGTGTGCCCAGTGCGTTCTTGCCAATGCTCAAAGGTGTCAACCAACATCGGGGCCGAGCCTGAAATAAACAAACGCATAGACGCGCAAGATGCTGGGTTCAGCGCAGGCAATGCCAGCAAGCGGGTGTAAAAAGTGGGGACACCCATCAACACCGTCGCTCGCGCCATGTCGCTCAACACACGTACCGGGTCAAAACGGCTGTGCCACAACATTTGGCTGCCACTGAGTAAAGCGCCGTGGATCGCCACGAACAATCCATGCACATGAAATACGGGAAGCGAATGTATGAGCACATCATCGGATTGCCAACCCCAGTAAGCATGCAGCACCTGCGCATTACTGAGTAAGTTGCCATGGCTGAGCATGGCGCCTTTGCTGCGTCCTGTCGTGCCACTGGTGTAGATGATGGCGGCGATATCCTCAGGTTGTCGATGCACCGGCGTATGCACATCGCTGTGGTGTACCGCGCGTTGCAACAAACTGCCACCGCGTTGCTCGTCTAAGGTCACCACATATTGCGTGCCAGATTGGAATGCAATTTTGCTGACAGCACTGAATTGCTTGGGAGCGCATACCACCAAAGCCGGTTCGGCATTGGTCAGAAAGTAGGCAATCTCTGAAAGTTGATAAGCAGGATTGAGCGGCAAAAAAATATGGCCACTGCGCAAACTGGCCAGGTAAAGCATCAGCACTTCCACCGACTTTTCAACTTGCACCGCGATGCGAGAGGCTGCGGGCAATTGCAAACTGTCTATCCAGTTGGCCATCATGGCACTGCCGCGCTCTAAGTCACTCCAGCTGTAGGCCAGCCCTTGATCGGTTTCTACCGCGATGCGTTGCAAATCAGCGGGGAAACCGGCGCGCAATGCGTTGTACAAATTGGCATTGTTCATGGCTTGTTTACCCAAGTTAATCGATATCAGATGGCGTTGGTTGGCGACTTGACCAGACCATCAAGCCAAGACCTGCCAATACCATCGGGACGCATAACCACTGCCCCATCGACAAGCCCATGGACAACAAACCCAAATGTGCATCGGGCTCGCGGAAATACTCTGCAATAAAACGAAAACTGCCATAACCCAGCAAGAAAACACCGGAGATCCAGCCCGTGGATCGCGGTTTACGTGCCAGCCACCACAGCACCACAAACAGCAACAGTCCCTCTAACAAAAATTGGTATATCTGCGACGGGTGGCGCGGCATGTCAGAGCCACTTTGCGGAAACACCATGGCCCACGGCAAATCCGCCGAGGCCGCCCTGCCCCATAACTCGCCATTGATGAAATTACCCACCCGACCGGCAGCCAAACCGGTGGGCACACAGGGCGCAATGAAGTCGGTGATTTCCAGCCAAGGACGCTTGCGCCGCCAAGCGGCTATGGCCATGGCGCTGATGACACCAAGCATGCCGCCGTGAAAGCTCATGCCGCCTTGCCAGATATAGGCAATTTCCAGCGGATGCGCCGCGTAATAGCTGGGTTGATAAAAGAGGCAGTAGCCAATGCGTCCACCCAGCACGACACCCAGCACGCCGTAAGTCATCAGGTCATCGATGTGCTGCACCTTCCAAATGCCACGATTGGCCAGCGTGGCATAGGGTTCGTGCTGCAGCCGCGAACGCGCCAACCATAAAAACAGCAAAAAAGCCACAAGGTATGTGATGCCATACCAATGGATGGAAATAGGCCCTAAAGACAGGGCGACCGGATTAAATTGAGGGTGTATCAGCATGCGAGAGATTGTGCTCCAAAGTGAGGGGCCACCCACGCGCCGGCCTCACAGTGTCTGGCAGGCCATTTGCGAGGCTAAACTCGGCAATTGTCCGCATTGAAACATTGGAATTCTCATGGCTACTTTCCCCATCAAAATCAACCGCCGCTCCGCCAACATCACCGAAGGCAAGTCTCGCGCGCCCAACCGCTCCATGTATTACGGCATGGGCTACCAAGAGACCGATTTCGCCAAGCCCATGGTCGGTGTGGCCAACGGACATTCCACCATCACGCCTTGCAACAGCGGCTTGCAAAAACTGGCTGACGCAGCGGTGGCTGGCATTGAAGAAGCCGGAGGTAATGCGCAAATCTTCGGTACGCCTACTATTTCGGATGGCATGTCCATGGGCACTGAAGGCATGAAATATTCGCTCACCAGCCGCGAAGTCATTTCTGATTGCATTGAAACCTGTGTCGGTGGTCAATGGATGGACGGCGTGCTGGTGGTTGGCGGTTGCGACAAAAACATGCCCGGCGGCATGATGGGCATGTTGCGCGCCAATGTGCCCGCCATTTATGTGTATGGCGGCACCATTCTTCCCGGCAGTTACAAAGGCAAAGACTTGAATATCGTCAGCGTGTTCGAAGCCGTCGGTGAAAACGCCGCAGGTAAATTGAGCGACGCAGATTTGCGTGAAATTGAAATGCGCGCCATTCCCGGCACTGGCAGCTGCGGCGGCATGTACACCGCCAACACCATGTCGTCTTCTTTTGAGGCGCTGGGCATGTCACTCCCCTACTCGTCGACCATGGCGAACCCGCATGACGAAACGCAAAACTCCGCCAAGGAAGCTGCCAAAGTTTTGATCGAAGCCATCAAGAAAGATTTGAAGCC
>CAMDSU010000106.1 GCA_945907335.1 Bordetella parapertussis
AACGACGAAGCACACATCGCTGCAGTGCGCGCCAAAGTGCACGCCCTCACCAGCCGTTTTCCGGTCTATGGGTAACAGCTTATGAAATGCCCTTTTTGCAGCCATGTGGAAACCCAGGTGATGGAGACCCGCATGTCTGAAGAGGGCGACTCTATCCGCCGCCGTCGTTCGTGCAGCCATTGCGAAAAACGTTTCACCACCTACGAGCGTGCCGATGTCAGCTATCCGGCGGTGGTGAAAAAAGACGGACGACGCATCGAATACGACCGCAGCAAATTACGCGGCTCGCTTAATCTGGCCTTGCGCAAACGCCCAGTCAGCACCGAGCAAATCGATGCGGCGATCGAGCGTATCGAAGACAAATTGCTGACCTTGTCACAGCGTGAAGTCGCCTCTAACCGAATTGGTGAATTGGTGATGCGCGAATTGAAAAAGCTGGACAAAGTAGCCTATGTGCGCTTTGCCAGCGTTTACCGAAGTTTTGAAGATGTGGATGACTTCAAAACCTTGGTGGATGAATTTCGGCGTTAATAAAACACGTCCACACAGGTCATAGCTCACAGTTTTTTCAAACCCACGCACGGATGATGGCGGACATGTATCCGTCATTTATTTCACAGCCCTTGTGTGGTTTGTTTCGCTGGCAAGCACCGCACGTTTTTACCAACCAGTCACGCGCATATTGCACCCATCGCACACAAACTGGTTACAGCCTCGCAGAACTGTGCGTGGTGATATGCCTTGTGGCTGTCGCCGCGGCCATGGCAGCGCCTTCCGTCAGCCATTGGTTGTGGCGTTCGCGGGTGGAAAATGCTGCTCGTGCTTGGGCGGTTGATCTACAGTCTGCGCGCTTGCAAGCGCTGCGCACCGGTCAGGCACTGCAACTGCAAAGACTGACTGGATGCGCTCGCTTCTTGCCCACGGGTGACTGGCGCTGCGGATGGGAAGTGGTGGGCCCCGACAGCAAACAACCCGCGCAGCTTCACCACGTCATGAATGGTGAACTAAGCGTGGTGCTTTTTCCTGCCAAGGATTTTTTGCCCATCAACACCCAAGGCGAACCCGTCGCAGGCGGTTTGCGCTTGCAAGTGATGCCGCACACCCCAAAATCACCCTTGGCAGTCAGTGTGTGCATGAATATCGCTGGCAGGCTCAGGCTCGTCAAATCGGCCACATGCTCATGACACAGCCTATGCGTCGTTGCAATGGTTTTTCTATGCTTGAAGCCATGGCTGCGTTGATGGTGCTCAATATGTTGTGTTTGGGTCTGATGGCCTGGCAGTTGCAAGCCATGCAAGCCCAACGCGACGCTTTGTCTATGCAACAAGCTGTCGCCATGGCGCAAGACTTGTGGCAACGCATGCAAGTGCACCCAGGGGCGGCCCCTTTTTACCAACTGGGATTAGACAGCGTCCCACATGCAATGGATTGCCGGCGGCAGCCATGCAGTGCGGCGCAATGGGCACAATCCGATATGGCGGATTGGTGGCTGGAATTGCGACAAAGACTTCCGCAGGCCAGAGCCAGTGTGACCACCACCCAAAGTACGTCAGATGTTCAGCTGCTACTGGTTTGGCCCAGCTCATCCACCACACCGCATCCTGAGGCATCCGATGCGTGCCCCCTTGCCCACCGGTGCTGGCAAACCACATGGCGACTTTGATGTATTCGACGCAACAAGGGCAAAGCCTGGCACAGTGCATGGTGGGCATGATGCTCAGCCTGTTGGTGGTGATGGCTGCATTCAGTGCATTTGCATGGATGCAACGCACCCAAACTTTGCTGCAACAACACATGGACTTGCACCAGATGCTGCACCAGGCCACAGCCAAATTGCGTGAGCGTGCCATGCGTGCGGGGGCGCCCGAGTTGAGGGTCAATGAAGACAGTGTGCCGGTGTTAAATGGCATCGCAAACTCTGTGGCTGGCGACGACAAATCCTTGCAATTGATGCAATTTCGCAGCCTGACACCTGCCGACTGCCAAGGCCACGAAGCATCCCATTTGACTTGGATTCAGGATGATTTCAGACGCAACAACACCCGTGGTTTTGCCTGCAAAGACTCAGCCCGTTCGACATCCAACTACCAAACGCTGGTCGAGCAAACAGACGAAGTGCGCTTTTTTTATGCGCAACGCATAGGCAGCAAACTGCCCGATTCGTCTGCCCAACCGATGCAGTGGTTGACGGCTTCCCAAGTCACCGATTGGGGTGCCGTCAGGGCCGTGCACATGTGTCTGCAGATTCGCGGTACTGGCGTGAGTGCCACCCCTGCGGGTGTGTCGTGCAACACATCCGCGCCCTTGGTCAACGGAGCCATGGCTTGGCGTTCGGTTCTACACCTTTCCCATTCATCGCCATGAGCCGTGTCGCCCATCATCCTTTGTCGAAGCTTTTTTCCCAACGCGGACTGACATTGCCCACGGTTCTGGCGCTTTCCATGGTCTGCAGTGTCTTGTTGCTGGCCTGTTGGCAAAACATCACCCTGGCGCAAGCTTGGAGCCGCCACCACAGCGAGCAATGGCATTTGCGTCAAGCCGCCCTCAGCGCATTGTTGACAACCGCTGCAGCGGCCATGCATCCGCCCTTGGCAACAGAAGCTGATGGCAAGCAGCCTCTGCGCATTCCTACGACGACTGAGGCGTGGAAATCGGTTCATGCCGAATTGCCTGAACTGGGTTGCGCCAATGGTGTGTGCCTGTCGCTGCTCGACGCCAGCAACCGACGCTCGGATTGGCTGGGCAGAACCGAGGGGGCCTATACGCTGTCCGACGCCACTGGTTTGCAACTCTTTCACTGGGTTGAACTGTTGCCCAACAACTTACCTAAAACCGAATTGGCTAAGCCGTTTACATACCGTATTACTGTGGTGGCTGTGGATTCCCAGCGACACACACAAGCCGGATGGCAAGCTGTATGGCAACCCTCTGCTGCCACTCCATTGGACAAACCCATGCGCATGGCTGATCTGCAACGCGTGCTGGAGCTGTTGCCATGAATCGGCCTTTCATTTCCGTGCAAAGAATCACCCGCGACTGTCAGCATGCCAGCCCGGGCTTTACCTTGATTGAATTACTCTGTGTGTTGGCCATAGTGGGGTTGCTCAGTGCATTGGCCATGCCGGTCTATCAAAACGCGCACTCTCGCAGCCAACGGCAACTTGCCAAAGTGGCCTTGGTGAAATCCGCCCAATGGCTGGAACAAGCCGCCATGTCCAGCGGTAGTTATCCGTCCTTGTTGCCCGAGTCCGTTTGGCGCACCCCGGAGTTCAACTACACCCTGTCGCTAACCAGCCATGGGCAAAGCTATGTATTGACCGCCACACCCGCGCGTGAACAACAACCAGACCAGTGCGGCGCTTTGACGCTGAACCAGGCTGGGCAACGCGGTGCACAAGGCGATGTGTATTTTTGTTGGTCCAAATAAATCCTTGCATGCCGCTGATAATCCTCAGATGCAATTTTCCCCTTTCGATATCGCGCACATGAACCGGACGCTCGCCTTGGCTGAACAAGCGCTGTTCATCACATCGCCCAATCCGCGGGTCGGCTGCGTCATCACAGGGCCCGACGGCAGTGTGTTGGGGCAGGGTCATACGCAAATGGCGGGCGGGGCCCATGCCGAGATCATGGCTTTGCGCGACGCACAAGACCGGCAACTGAGTGTCAAAGGTGCCACCGCTTATGTCAGCTTAGAACCTTGCGCACACCATGGGCGCACAGGTCCTTGCTGCGACGCATTGGCCGAGGCCGGTATTGCCCGGGTCGTGGCCAGTTTGCAAGACCCCAATCCGCAAGTCGCCGGTCAGGGATTTGCCAAATTACGCGCCGCCGGCGTGCAGGTAGACACCGGATTGTTAGACCAGCAGGCCCATGAACTCAACCTGGGTTTTTTCAAACGCATGCAAACCGGCAAACCTTGGCTGCGTATGAAAATCGCGCAATCGCTGGATGGGCACACGGCATTGAACAACGGAAACAGCCAATGGCTCACCCAAGCTGAGGCACGCCACGATGGTCACCGTTGGCGTGCCCGCGCATGCGCTGTTCTTACCGGTATTGGCACTGTGCTTGAAGACGACCCACTGCTTAATGTTCGTGGCACAGACACCCCTCGTCAGCCTGATCTGCTGTTGATCGATTCCAAATTGCAAATCCCTTTGACCGCACGCCTATGGAACGAATCCCGCCGTGTGGTGATTTTTCATGCCCTCTACGACCCTGCCAAAGAACAGGCACTCAAGGCCAAAGGGGCGCACTTGGTTTATCTGCATGGCTCGGGTGACAAGGTGGATTTACCCGCCATGGTTGCGCAATTGGGGGCCATGGCCTACAACGAAGTGCATGTCGAAGCTGGCCACAAGCTCAACGGTTCCTTGCTACAAGCCGGTTTGATCGACGAATTGCTGGTGTACATGGCTCCGCTTTTGACCGGCCCTGGCCATGCCATGGCGGCGCTACCTGCCTTGACCGAGTTGGCGCACGCCCAAGCTTGGCAGTATGTGCAAACCGAGCGAATTGGGGCTGATTTAAGGTTGCTTCTCAGGCGCGCCGTCTGATCTGCGAAAATACGCGCATGTTCACCGGAATCATTACCGGCGTGGGGCGCATCGCCGCCGTCCACGACCTGGGTCGCTCTTTGGATCATGGCAAGCGCCTTGAGATCAGCACACCTGCGCATTACCTAGATGACGTGGCCTTGGGCGACAGCATCGCCCTCAACGGTGCTTGCATGACGGTGACCTCTTTCAAAACTGCTGACAACGTCTTCACCATCGATATCTCTGCAGAATCTCTTACCAAAACCGCACGGCTCGACACCATCGGCACCACCCTCAATCTGGAAAAAGCTTTGCGCGCCAATGACAGGTTGGGCGGGCATATTGTTTCTGGCCACGTAGACGGTGTCGGTCAAGTCGCCATTTTCGAATTGGTCGGGGAAAGCTGGTTGCTACAAATTCTCGCTCCGCTGGAGCTGTCCAAATACCTTGCCTACAAAGGCTCCATCACCGTCAACGGCGTGAGTCTGACGGTCAATCGGGTGCAAGACCAGGCGGATGGTTGCCTCATCTCTATCAACCTGATTCCCCACACCATTGCCAACACCGCCTTGGGCAGTCTGGTCAAGTCCGATCCGGTCAATTTAGAAATCGACACCGTGGCCCGCTATGTCGAGCGCATGCTGCAGTTTGACAACCCGCCGACCTCACAGAAAGTTCATCCATGAGCGCCAGCTTGCCCACCGTCGCCATTTCCCCCTTGCAAGATATTGTGGAAGATATGCGTGCCGGGCGCATGGTGATTCTGGTGGACGAAGAAGACCGTGAAAACGAAGGCGACTTGGTGCTCGCTGCCGACCATGTCACGCCTGAGGCCATCAACTTCATGGCGCGTTTCGGTCGTGGTTTGATTTGCCTCACGCTCACACGTGAACGCTGCGAGCATTTGAAACTGCCGCCCATGGTGGCGCGCAACGGCACCGTGCACAGCACCGCATTCACCGTGTCCATTGAAGCTGCCCAAGGCGTTACCACCGGCATATCTGCAGCCGACCGCGCCCGTACAGTGCAAGTGGCAGTAGCTGTCAATGCCAACGCCGCAGATTTGGTGCAACCCGGTCATATTTTTCCGCTGCAAGCGGTTGATGGCGGCGTGCTGATGCGCGCCGGGCACACCGAAGCGGGTTGCGACTTGGCAGCCATGTCTGGCTGCTCTCCCACTGCCGTTATTTGTGAAATCATGAAAGACGATGGCACCATGGCGAGGTTGCCTGACTTGATGCACTTTGCCGCCGAACATGGTTTGAAGATCGGCACGATTGCTGACCTGATAGAGCACCGCAGTCGCACCGAATCGCTGGTACAACGACTCAGCTCCCGGGCACTGGTGACTGCCCATGGTGAATTCACCGCGCATGCCTACAAAGACCTGCCCAGCGACAGTGTTCATCTGGCGTTGGTGCGCGGCAACTGGTCCGCTGACACCGCCGTGCTGGCGCGGGTGCACGAACCCTTGTCAGTACTGGATGCATTAGAGCCACAGCGGTCCATGCATTCCTGGAGCTTGGACGCGGCACTACAACGCATTGCAAAAGAACAAGCTGGCGTTTTGGTATTGCTCAACTGCGGCGAAAGTGGCGCGCAATTGTTGGCACAGTTCGAAGGACTGGCCCGCTCTGCACAAGCCCCTGAACGCGGCCGCATGGATTTGCGTACCTACGGCATCGGAGCGCAAATCTTGCGCGATTGCGGTGTGCACAAAATGCGCTTGATGGGCAATCCACGACGCATGCCCAGCATGGCCGGTTACGGTTTAGAAATCACCGGCTACTTGGCCAAGGAATAAAC
>CAMDSU010000107.1 GCA_945907335.1 Bordetella parapertussis
CGTCACCCAGTCGCGCAAGGCTTCGTTCAACGCGTCTTTCAAGGTGCGGCTGCCGGACTCGACCGGCACCACGGTGGCACCCAGCAACTTCATGCGGTAGACGTTGGGGCTTTGGCGTTTCACGTCTTCGCTGCCCATGTAAACCACGCATTCCAAACCGTAGCGGGCGCAAATCGTGGCGGTGGCCACACCGTGTTGTCCCGCGCCAGTTTCGGCGATCACGCGTGGCTTGCCCATGCGTTTGGCCAGCATGGCCTGGCCGATGGTGTTGTTGATCTTGTGCGCGCCGGTGTGGTTCAGGTCTTCGCGCTTCAAGTAAATCTGCGCGCCCCCCATTTCACGGCTCATGCGAGCGGCGTGATAGATGGGGGAAGGGCGGCCGACGAAATGCGCCAACTCAGACTTGAACTCGGCCACGAACGCCGGTTCGTGCTGGTACTTGGCGTAGGCCTCTTTCAGTTCTTCAATCGCATGGGTCAGGGTTTCGCTGACGAAACTGCCGCCGAATTGGCCAAAGTGCCCTTTGGCATCGGGTTGTTGGTAAGTAGACATGGTGTTTTTTGTAAAAGATGCAGCCACAAGCTGCTTGGAATCAATCGGCGAGCGTCGTGCTGCGCACGGCTGCCACGAAGGCGCGGATGGTGTCGGGATCTTTGATGCCCTTGGCGCTTTCTACGCCCGAGCTGACATCAACCGCCAACGACAAACCGCACCGGTATACGGCGCGAATGCCATCGGCCACGTTTGCAGGTGTGAGTCCACCAGACAAAACGAGGTGAGCATTGACGTTTGTTGGAAGCTGTGACCAATTGAATCTGTGTCCGCTGCCGCCATAAGCATCGACAAAAGTGTCGAGCAACAGCGCATCAGCTTCTGAGTAAAGGGATGCGTAGTTTACGAGGTCAAAAGGCACCCCGCCTTCAGGGGTTTCCTGTGGGATGCGGGCCACGCGCAGCCAGCGTCTGCCCAATGTTTTGGCGGTGTTTGCGCAAAATTCAGGGGTTTCATCGCCATGAAATTGCAGCCAGGCGCCGGGAACCAGCGCGGCGGCATGCGCGATGTCCGCCAAGCTGGCATTCACAAACAACAAAACAGGCGTGACAAAGGCGGGCAACAAGGCCGCCAGCGCCGCCGCTCGCTCGGGCGAAACGTTTCGAGGAGACGGCGGGTACAGCACAAAGCCAATGGCGTTCGCGCCTGCATTGACAGCAGCGATGACATCCTGCTCGCGGGTGAGTCCGCAAATTTTGATGGGTATCTGGTTCATGGTGAATGGCCTGGCAGCCAATCATATGACGGCGGGTCGGGCGGCAATCCCCATTTCGGGTCGTACACCGGACCGGCAAAGTACAAACCATCGGGCGCGAAGGTTGGCGCCGCCGCTTTGCGGTCACGCGCAGCCAGCACCTCGCCCATCCATTCGGGCGGATGTGCGCCTTGACCGATGGCGACAAAACAACCCATGAGGTTGCGGATCATGTGGTGCAAAAACGCATTGCCCGCAAAATCAAACCGCCAATACGCGCTTTCGCTGCTTTTGCCTATGCGTTGAATATGGATGCGGTGCAAGGTTTTGACCGGGCTCAGCGCTTGGCAGCTTGATGCGCGAAATGACGTGAAATCGTGTTCACCCAATAAATAGTGCGTCGCCTCTTGCATGGGCTGCAACTGCATGGGCCTGAACACCCAGCCGACACGCCCGCTCTCTAAGCTGGGACGCACCGGGGATTCCAGACACATATAAATATAGCGGCGGGCAATGGCGCTGGCACGGCAATGGAAATCGGATGGCACTGTGTGTGCCCATTGCACCGCAATGTCGGAAGGCAAATAGGTGTTGGTGCCGCGCACCCAGGACGACATGTCGCGTTCAAGAGGTGTGTCGAAATGCACCACTTGCTGCAAGCCGTGAACGCCGCTGTCGGTGCGACCCGCGCACAGGGTGGACACCTTGTGGCCGGTGAATGTGGCTAAGGCTTTTTCCAGATGGTCTTGGACTGTTTTGCCCGAGGCTTGGCTTTGCCAGCCCTCGTAACTCTGGCCTGAGTAAGTCAGGCCGAGTGCCACCCGCATGGCACTCAAGTCCGGTCTTTGAGCCAGCGCTGCGCCATGTCACGGATTTCTCCGTGGGTTTGGTCGGCGACTTCTTGCGCCAGCGCGAGCGCGGTCTGTTTTTGGCCCAGCTTCCACAATTCATCGGCCAATTCAAGTCGCATCACAAAGGGGTCTTCACCCTGGGCGATGACGGTGGCGGTGTTGTCGACAGGGAAAGCGGGCAGGTCTATTTTGTCAGCCGGTGCCCGGACTTGCGGAGCCTGCGATGGGTGTTTGTGAGGCGTGTCGTCTAAATCAAGGTTCAATTCTGGAGGCAAATGCAGACTTTTCTGGGCCGCGTCGTCGTCCAATTCGCTGTACCCAGAGCCGGGCTGCGTGTGGTGAGCGGCATCGTCATCTTGTGCATGGTTTGTATGGTCAGCCCGGCGGCGTCCATCGCGCATCAATGAAAAACTGACCACAAACGCAGCGAGCAAAGCCGCGCCAGCGATCAGCTCAAACACATGTTGCTGGGCCCATGCCATGCCTTGTTGGTAACTGGCGCTTAATGCGGGAAAACGTCCGGCAAAGCCTTGGTTGAATGTGGAAGCCGCTTGTGACAGTTGGCCCAGCTGGCTGAGGTTGTCGCTGACTTCTTTGGCTTGCTTGGCGTTTTCTTCGGCCTGAAGCTGTTTGCTGAGTTTTTCTGCTTCGCTGTCGCCGGGTTTGCTCAGTGTCAATTGGTCTGCCGGGGTGTTGTCTGGCGCAGCAACATCTGCCTTGAGTTTGCCACTGCTTTCGCGCTGGCTGCCGGCGGTTTGTTTGGCGACCGGTGCAGTTGCGCCCAGCGAGGCGCGATAGGCTTGGAAATCGGCAGCTTGTAAACGGATATTGTCACGCGCTTCTTTGCGGTCAAGCGCTGCCGCATCAGCGGGAGACGGCAAAGTGATGAGCGCACCCGTCTTGAGCCGATTGACATTGTTGTTGACAAATGCGTTTGGGTTTTGCTGCAGCATGGCCAGCAGCAATTGGTCCAGCGAGATCTCGGCGCCAGCCCAGCCTGCCAAGAGTTTGCTGGCGGTATCGCCTTTTTGCACTTCAATCGAATTCGAAGCAGCAGCCGCTGCGGCTGATTCTTGTGCCACTGCGGGTTCAGGCGCAGAGGCTTTATTGTCTGATTCGCGGCTGGTGCCTGGGTCCTGGGCTGCATCAGCGGGTGGCTGTGTTGCGTCCGCAGGGCCTTGTGCTGTGGCCGGGGCCTGTGCTGGAGCAAGCGCAGCAACTGGGGCGTCTTGGCTGGGTGCCGGCCCCAAGGGCTGGTTGGCGGCTTGGGCCGGTGGGGTGGTGGCCATGCTGGCGGCTTGGGCCGGTGGGGTGGTGGCCATGCTGGCGGCTTGCGGGGGTGCGGTTTGAATGTCTAGGCTGATATTTATAAACCGACGCCCGGTGGCCCAATCAAAATCGATGATCAGGTCGGCTTTTTCATCCACCATGGGCCGACTGCCGTTGGCTGTTACCAAATAATCGCCATTGGCTTGTTTGGTGATCCCGAACGTGAGGTTGTCCAAACCACTCACCCGCTTGATTTGCGTGTTTTCATAGACCTTGGGCTCTGCCACGGCGATGCTCAGCAATTGCTCCTCAGCCGAAGACACTTCAGTCACGATGAATTGCAATTTGAGTGGTTCGCCCAGCCTCGACATCAACAGCGGTTGACTGATTTGCAGCGCCCAAGCGCTGGCGGTCAGAAATAAACCAGAGAAAAAAAGGCTAAAACTGTAAAAATGTTTCAACGACAGAGACATACAAGCACATTCTCTAGTGTCATAGGAGGTCGAATCATAATCGAATAGCCCTGTATCTGACGGTTTGACTCATCCGCGCAACAAAATTCGCAACATGCGGCGCAGCGGCTCTGCCGCCCCCCACAACAATTGGTCGCCGATGGTGAATGCGCCCAGATATTGCGGCCCAAACGCCATGTGGCGGATCCTGCCCACAGGAATGTCCATGGTGCCGGTCACGGCCACAGGTGTCAGATGTTTAATGGTTTCTTCACGGGTGTTAGCGATCACTTTCACCCACGGGTTGTCGGCTGCAATCATGGCTTCTATGTCTGCCAGAGGCACATTCTTGGTCAGCTTGAAGGTCAGCGCTTGGCTGTGGCAGCGCATGGCACCGACGCGAACGCAAAACCCGTCCACCGGAACCGCAGGGGCAGAAAACCCCGCGCCTTGCCCCAGAATTTTGTTGGTTTCGGCCATGCCTTTCCATTCTTCGCGGCTGGTGCCCCAGCCGTCGTCGCCTTGTTGTTTGCCCAGCCCCAGGTCTTTGTCGATCCAAGGAATCAGCGAGCCACCCAGAGGCACCCCGAAATTCTCAGTGTCGGCGGCGCTTAATGCGCGCTGTTTGGCAATGACTTGGCGGTCAATGTCCAAGATGGCAGATTTCGGGTCGTTTAACAGCGCTCTGACTTCACCGTTGAGTGTGCCGTACTGGGTCAACAGTTCGCGCATGTGCGCGGCACCGCCGCCAGAAGCCGCTTGGTAGGTTTGTGTGCTCATCCACTCAACCAAACCTGCTTTGTACAGGGCACCCACGCCCATCAGCATGCAACTGACGGTGCAGTTGCCACCTATCCAGTTATTGCCGCCTTTGACCAACGCGTTTTCGATGACCGGTAAGTTGACCGGGTCCAGGATGATGACCGCATCGTCGTTCATGCGCAAGGTGGATGCTGCATCGATCCAGTGGCCGCTCCAGCCCTCGGCGCGTAATCTGGGAAACACATCGCTGGTGTAGTCGCCGCCTTGGCAAGTGATGATGATGTCGCAAGCTTTGAGCGCCTTGATATCGTTGCCGTCGAGCAGACGGGTTTCGTTTTTGGCCATGGCCGGTGCTGCACCGCCGGCATTCGAGGTAGAGAAGAAAACCGGTTCGATCAGATCAAAATCATTTTCAGCCAGCATGCGGTCCATCAGTACCGAGCCGACCATGCCGCGCCAACCAACCAGTCCGACGCGATTGCCTATTTTTTTCATGGGGTTGCCCTTTCAGTCAGTGTGTTGTTGACCCCCGGCTCGTTCGGCCGGGAAGGGCACGACGAACCGTGGCTTGTCAGCCGGTGGTCGTGGTTTTGGTGGAAGTACCAGACAGGTGCACCACAGCGCAGCCGGAGTTAGCGGCAGGCGAATGGCTGTCTGGTTTCATTTTCATAACCACAGATTCTAACGACACCTGTTGGCGGCAACATGAGCCGCCGTGCCTAGAATCGAACCAGATTCAAACAGGAGAAAAAAATGGCCAAGGGATATTGGATAGGTCGGGTGGATGTCTCCGACCCCGAGCAGTACAAACTGTATGTGGCCGCCAATGCCGAGGCGTTCAAAACCTATGGGGCCAAATTCCTGGTGCGCGGTGGCGTGTTTGAAACCCCCGAAGGCAGCAGCCGATCACGCAACGTGGTGTTGGAATTCCCCTCGTACCAAGCGGCACTGGATTGTTGGCATTCGCCGCCCTACCAAGCGGCCATCAAGCTGCGCGAAGCGGTGTCCACCATCGACCTGGTCGTTATCGAAGGCTACGACGGCCCGCAACCCTGAAAGAACACATGGTGCATTTTGAAGAACGCAGTGCGGTCACTGCACAGCACGGCATGGTGACATCGCCGCATTATTTGGCGTCTGAAGCTGGCGCAGAAGTGTTGCGTGCCGGAGGCTCGGCGGTCGATGCCGCCTTGGCCACGGCGGCCGTGCTGGCGGTGATTTATCCGCACATGACAGGTATGGGCGGCGATGCTTTTTGGTTGATCCATGACCCGCTGAGTGGTCAAGTCCGCTATTTGGATGGCGGTGGTCGTGCAGCTGCAAATGCCGACATTGGGTATTTCACTGACCGAGGCATGAAAGAGGTGCCATTTCGCGGTATCTTGCCCGCCACACTGACCACACCCGGCGCGGTATCGAGTTGGTTGGCGGCTCACGCGGCATATGGCAAATTGCCCTTGCCGCGCAGTTTGCAGGCGGCCATCGGTTATGCCGAGGATGGCTACCCGGTCAGTGACCGTTTGGCGGGCTGGATTCAATTCACCCAAGCCGACTTACAAACTCTGAGCGGCTGGCGCAGCTTGTTCATGCCAAATGGACAGTTGCCTGCGGCGGGCAGTCGGTTGCGCAACCCGGCACTTGCGCGCACCTTGCAAGCGGTGGCAGAGGGCGGTTCTGCGGCGTTTTACGCCGGTGAGGTGGGCCAATCGTTGGC
>CAMDSU010000108.1 GCA_945907335.1 Bordetella parapertussis
CATCCAAGCGGCGCTGACTCATCCGGAAACTGTTGAAACATTGGGCCACAATGTGCCGCGCATTTTCATGCTGGTATTTGCCATGGGTACTGGACTGGCGGGCCTGGCGGGCGTGATTGGTGGCTTTACCTTCATTACTGAACCAGCAATGGCAGCCACCGTGGGCTCTGTCATATTTGTGGTGGTCGTGGTCGGCGGCATGGGGTCGCTAAGCGGCGCTTTTCTGGCGTCACTGTTGATTGGCGTCATACAAACATTTGCCGTGGCTGTCGACTACTCGATTTTGCAATTGCTCACCGACTTAGGTGTCAAACTGTCCGCCAACGCACAACACAACACCATGCTCCAACTGTCGGTTTCCCAGGCTGCGCCCGTGTTGCCCTATCTGTTCCTTGTGTTGATTCTGATCTTCCGCCCGCGCGGCTTATTGGGTAAACGCGATGTCTGAGCACGCCATCAAGACCAGTTTTATTTCCTCCAGTCAACTGGCCTGGGGTCTTTTTGCCCTGCTGTTGGTCGTGGCACCTTGGGTATTCACCAGCAATTTATCCATGACCATGATGTCCCAGATGGGCATTGCGATCATCGCTTGTCTGTCCTACAACATCTTGCTGGGACAAGGCGGCATGCTCAGTTTTGGACATGCGGTTTACAGCGGCATGGGAAGTTATTTCACCATCCATGCATTGAACATGCTGGGGCAGGGCACTTTTCATGTGCCGGTGTCTTTGTTGCCCTTGGTGGGTGGTTTGGCGGGAATGGGCTTTGCCATTTTGTTGGGCTTTGTCACCACGCGCAAATCTGGAACAACCTTCTCCATGATCACATTAGGCATGGCCGAATTGGTGTTTGCCATGTCACTTATGTTTTCAGAATTTTTCGGCGGCGAAGCCGGGGTGTCAGGCAACCGTGTAGTTGGTGAAGCGGTGATGGGTATCAGTTTTGGGCCCCAACGGCAGGTCTACTATTTGATTGCTATCTACACCCTTGTCAGCATGGTCTTGTTATATGCCTTGACGCAAACACCTTTGGGTCGCATTCTCAATGCCGTTCGAGACAACCCGGAGCGTGTGGAATTCATTGGCTACAACACACAGCAAGTTCGTTACCGCGCATTCATCATTGCAGGATTTTTCGCCGGCATTGCCGGTGGTTTGGGGGCGATCAATTTTGAAATCGTGACGGCTGAAGTGGTGGGCCCAGCGCGATCAGGCGCTTATTTGTTGTTCACCTTTTTAGGCGGCGCAACCTTCTTTTTTGGGCCTGTGTGGGGTGGAATTTTGATGGTGCTGGCATTTGTGCTGCTCTCAGAGCTGACCAAGGCCTGGCTTCTTTACTTGGGCTTTATTTTTCTTTTCATGGTGGTTTATGCGCCGGGCGGTTTTGCAGCCTTGATCATGGTGAACCTGCGCATCATCAAAGCCGGTGCTTTTGGTCGTTTGCTCAGTAGCTATACAGGTTTGTTGTTGTCAGGTTTATTAATGCTGGCTGGTGCGAGCGCGTTGATTGAAATGATTTATCACATACAACTCAATGCCGCGATGAGTTCTCAGTTGGTGTTTGCGGGTGTCACCTTAGACACGCATGCCAACAGCCATTGGTGGGTTGCTGGCACATTATTGTTGGCTGGGCTTGGATTGTTCGAATGGCAACGCAAACGCTTCAAGCTTGTTTGGGACCAAGTGCAGTCTGAACTGGCGGGTGCAGGAGGCACCGCATGAACCCAACTCCTTCATTGGTTCTGCGCAACCTGCACAAGCAATTTGGCAAAACGCAAATCATCCGCGGGGTTGATTTGACCGTTCAAGCGGGCGAACGCGTTGCCATCATTGGTCCCAATGGGGCGGGCAAATCCACCCTGTTCAACCTGATCAGTGGCAGATTTGCACCCACCAGCGGTGAAATCCATTTGCATGGCCAACGTATCGACGGACTCAAACCCTTTGAAATCAATCGCCAGGGTTTGTCTCGCAGTTTTCAGATCACCAATATTTTTCCTAAGCTGAGCGTGTTTGAAAACCTGCGCTGTTCTGTTTTGTGGAGCTTGGGGCATCGCTACAGTTTTTGGACTTTTTTAAATCGCTTAAAGGATGCGAATGATTTGGCGCATGTATGGATGGAGCGCATACAGTTGGCGCACAAGCGCGATGTATTGGCCATGAACCTCACCTATGCAGAGCAACGCGCCTTGGAAATCGGCATCACCATGGCCGGCGGCGCTGATGTGGTTTTGCTTGATGAACCTACTGCCGGCATGAGCAAAAGCGAAACCGAGCGATTTATTGCATTGATCAAAACTGTCACGCAAGGCAAAACCCTGCTGACGGTCGAACACGACATGGGCGTGGTGTTTGGCTTGGCCGACAAAATTGCAGTGTTGGTGTATGGCGAAGTCATTGCATTTGACACCCCAGACCAAGTGCGCGCCAATGCCCGCGTGCAAGAGGCCTATCTGGGCAGTTCACCCGACCAAGGCCATTGACCATGCTGCATATTGACCAACTTCACGCTTATTACGGCAAAAGTCATGTGCTGCAAGGCGTGAGCTTTGACATTGCCCAAGGCGAAATTGTGGCGTTGCTAGGCCGCAATGGTTCTGGCAGATCCACCACCGCCAAAGCCATCATGGGATTGGTCGATTGCCACGGTTCCATGACCTTCAAAGGGCAAAACCTGGTGCATCGCAAACCCTTTGACATTGCCCACATGGGCATAGGCTATGTGCCAGAGAACCGCGATATTTTCCCCAAACTCACGGTTCATCAAAACTTGTTGCTTGGACTCAAAGGCAAGGCGCCCAAAGGCCGCTGGCATTTTGATGACATGTACCAACTCTTTCCCCGCTTGCGTGAACGTCAACATACCGAGGCGGGTGTTTTGTCGGGTGGTGAGCAGCAAATGCTGACCCTGTGCCGCACCCTCATGGGGGACCCCGAACTCATCATCATCGACGAACCCACTGAAGGACTGGCACCGAAAATTGTCGAACAAGTAGGTGTTTTTTTACAGGAACTTCGTAACCGCGGTGTGTCCGTGCTGCTGATTGAGCAAAAGCTCACGATTGCCATGCAAATCTCCGACCGCGCATTGGTCATGGGCCATGGCAGCATGGTGTTCGACGGTACGCCTGAGCGTTTAAGAGAAGACGCAGCAGTTCGAAAAGAATGGCTAGAAGTCTGACAAAACGCTGAGACTTCGGTCTACAATTCATAAAAAAGTACGGTCGTTCTTTTTTAATCCATCTCCATTCACAAGGAACTTACATGAGTGCTGATTACGCAGTTCATGGCGATGTCGCCGTGATCTCCATGAATAACCCGCCCGTCAATGGACTGGGACTGGCAACCCGACAAGCCATTGTCAAAGGCTTGCAGCAAGCCGAGGCAGACGATACCGTCAAAGCGATCGTGATCACCGGCGCGGGCAAGGCTTTTTCCGGAGGCGCTGACATCAAAGAATTCGGCTCTTCCAAAGCTCTCCAAGAGCCCCATTTGCTCAGCGTTATCTCTGCGCTTGAAAACTGCAACAAACCTGTGGTTGCGGCTATTCACAGCGTGGCCATGGGCGGTGGCTTGGAGTTGGCTCTGGGCTGCCATTACCGCGTGGCCGCTCCCGGTACCGATGTCGCATTGCCCGAGGTCAAACTGGGCTTGATTCCCGGCGCTGGCGGTACACAACGTTTGCCGCGTGTCATTGGTGTTGAGGCCGCTCTGAACATGATCGTCAGCGGCGAACCTGTCAAGAGCGAAATGCTGGCCATGTTGCCCGGTCAAAAGTTGTTTGACCAGATGACCGAATCCAAAGACAGCTTGCTGCAAGAAGCGATTTCATTTGCGCAAAGCGTGGTCGGCACGACACCACTGCCGCTGGTTCGCAATTTGCCCTGCAAACACCCGAACGCAGACGCGTTTTTCAAATTCAGCCTGAACATGGTCAACGGCATGACCAAAGGCAAATACCCTGCACCACCCAAATGCATAGAGGCCGTGCAAAACGCCACCAAAATGAAGTTCGACCAAGGCATGGCGGCCGAGCGTGAAATCT
Source organism: Bordetella parapertussis (assembly GCA_945907335.1). Taxonomy (GTDB): domain Bacteria; phylum Pseudomonadota; class Gammaproteobacteria; order Burkholderiales; family Burkholderiaceae_C; genus Limnohabitans. The sequence goes on from CAMDSU010000108.1 coordinate 4,045, forward strand.
TCACCAACCTGATGTGGACGCCTGAGTGCCGTGCGCTGCGGCATTTGTTTGTCGCGCAACGCGCTGCCTCCAAAATCGACGATGTGCCTTCAGATACGCCTCAGCGCGAGATCAAGTCAGTGGCGGTCATCGGTGCAGGCACCATGGGTGGCGGTATCAGCATGAATTTTCTCAATGCCGGTATTCCAGTGAAGATGCTTGAAATGAAGCAAGAAGCGCTGGACAAGGGCGTAGGCATTCTTCGCGGCAACTATGAAGCGCAAGTCAAAAAAGGCAAGTTGAAGGAAGACAAACTCAAGCAACGCATGGACTTGCTGAGCACCACCTTGAACTATGAGGATTTGAAAGACGCAGACCTGGTGATCGAAGCGGTTTTCGAAGAAATCGGTGTCAAAGAACAGGTGTTCAAAAAACTCGATGAAGTGATGAAACCCGGGGCCATCCTGGCCTCCAACACGTCTACATTGGATGTGAACGCCATTGCGCATTTCACACAGCGTCCTCACGACGTGGTTGGTTTGCATTTTTTCAGCCCCGCCAATGTGATGAAACTTTTAGAAGTGGTGCGCGGTGCGGACACCGCCAAAGACGTGATGGCCACGGTCATGTCTGTCGCCAAAAAAATCAAAAAGACGGCAGTGGTTTCAGGCGTGTGCGACGGCTTCATCGGCAACCGCATGATCGAACAATACAGCCGCCAAGCCGGTTTCCTGATTGAAGAAGGCTGCACGCCGCAACAGGTAGACAAGGCGGTTGAAAAATTTGGCTTTGCGATGGGCCCGTTTCGCATGGGTGACTTGGCCGGTAACGACATCGGTTGGGCGATCCGCAAACGCCGTTATGTGGAAAAGCCAGACATGAAATACAGCAAGACGGCTGACTTGTTGTGCGAAATGGGTCGTTTCGGCCAAAAAGCAGGCAAGGGCTGGTATGACTATGTGCCGGGTAAGCGCGACGCGATTTCCAGCAAAGAAGTGGAAGACATGATTGCCGGACACCGCCAGTCCTTAGGCATCACTGCGCGCAAAATCACAGACGATGAAATCGTACAGCGCTTGGTGTTTTCCTTGGTCAACGAAGCTGCTTATATTTTGGAAGAGGGTATTGCAGCCCGCGCCAGTGACATCGACATGGTTTACATCACCGGTTACGGCTTCCCCATTTACCGTGGCGGCCCCATGATGTATGCCGATCAGTTCGGTTTATTCAACATGGTGCAAGCCATGCACCGCTTCTCTCAAAACCCGCACGACGACGCAACATTTTGGCAACCGGCTCCGCTGCTCGCCCGACTGGTCGCCGAAGGTAAAAATTTCAATTAAGGACACACCATGACAAACGCCGTCATTGTTTCAACTGCACGCACGCCTTTAGCCAAAAGCTGGAGAGGCGCTTTCAATATGACCCACGGAGCCACCCTGGGCGGACACGCGGTCAAACACGCGATCGCCCGCGCAGGCATTGATGCCGCCGAAGTCGAAGACGTCATCATGGGTTGTGCCAACCCCGAGGGTGCCACAGGTGCCAACATCGCGCGCCAAATCGCGCTCATGGCCGATTGCCCGATCACGGTGAGCGGTTTGACCGTCAACCGCTTTTGTTCTTCCGGCCTGCAAACCATTGCACTGGCTTCGCAGCGAGTGATCGCCGGTGAAGGTGACGTGTATGTGGCGGGTGGTGTAGAAAGCATTTCTTGTGTGCAACAAGAAATGAACCAGCACATGCTGGCTGACCCCGCTCTGATGAAGAAAAAGCCTGAGATCTACTGGAACATGCTGCAGACCGCCGAGCAAGTAGCCAAGCGTTACAACATTGGTCGCGACCGCATGGACGAGTACGGAGCAGCCAGCCAGCAAAAAGCGTGTGCTGCGCAGGCCGCAGGCAAATTCAATGACGAAATTGCAGCCATCACGGTGCAAGCAGGTGTGGTCGACAAAGTCATGGGCATGATGACCAAACAAGTCACTGTCAGCGCTGACGAAGGACTGCGTGAAGGGACGACGGCAGAGGGTATTTCCAGCATCAAGCCTGCTGTGCCTGGCGGCGTGATTTCAGCAGGCAATGCTTCCCAGTTTTCTGACGGCGCCGGTGCCTGTGTGATCACCAGTGAAGAATACGCGACCAAACACAACCTCAAACCGCTGGGTCGATTCCTCGGCTTTGCCGTGGCCGGTTGCGAGCCGGATGAAATGGGCATCGGTCCGGTCTATGCCATTCCCAAAGTG
>CAMDSU010000109.1 GCA_945907335.1 Bordetella parapertussis
TTCACAAACGGATAGCAGATATGCCAGAGGTGACCTTCTTCCTCTTCGCTTTCAACTTCCAAATCAGACACCGCACTCATCAGCACCGGATCCCAACTCACCAGGCGCTTGCCCCGGTAAATCAAACCCTGCTCGTACAAACGCACAAAGGTGTCGGTCACCACCGGCGACAACTTGTCGTCCATGGTGAAGTATTCGCGGCTCCAGTCCACGCTGTCGCCCATGCGGCGCATTTGCTGGGTGATGGTGTTGCCCGATTGCTCTTTCCAGTCCCACACTTTGGCGATGAAATTTTTACGCGCTTCAGCGGGCGTGGGGCCCATGTCGTGCCGGCTGATGCCCTGGCCTTGCAATTGACGCTCCACCACGATTTGTGTGGCAATACCCGCGTGGTCAGTGCCCGGCACCCACAAGGTGTTGAAGCCGCGCATGCGGTGGTAGCGCGTCAAGCTGTCCATGATGGTTTGGTTGAACGCATGGCCCATGTGCAAGGTGCCGGTCACGTTCGGTGGCGGTAATTGAATCGCAAACGAAGGCTGATCTGCGACGGGCTCTCCTGTGCCTCTGAAACCCGCTACACCGTAGCCGCGTTTTTCCCATTCGGGCCCCCATTGGGCCTCTATAGCGGCGGGTTCAAAAGATTTGGACAGGCTGTCTAAGCCGGGTTGTGCGCTGGGGCTGGTCATAGGGGGTTCAAAGTAACAAACCGGTCAAGCAACGGTTTGGGGACTGTCAAAGAGGATGAACGCATTTTAGCGAGGGGCGGTGAGACATATCGCTCCTAGGCGATAGTCCTCGTCAAGCCACCCGTGCTTATGCGCCAGCGGCGATTTGTCGCAATGCGTTGGCGAACACAGCCGCAGGCTGACCGCCAGAAATCAAATGCTTGTCATTGATGATGACGGCAGGCACGGAATGTATGCCTGCGCTGGTATAAAAATGTTCTTTGGCACGTACTTCCTCTGCGTACGTGTCACTTTCCAAAATTGCACGGGCAGCCTCTACATCCAAACCTTCGTCTTTGACGATATTGAGCAGCACTTCATGTGAGTCAATGACTTCGCCGCGCCCTTGGTAGGCATCTAGCAAGGCTTTTTTCAAGCGGTGTTGTGCATCGCTGCCACTGGTTACTTCGGTCCAGTGCAGCAAACGATGCGCGTTAAATGTGTTGAAGATGCGCCCGCGCCCGGTCGGGTGAAACGCAAACCCGACTTCGGCACCACGCGCTTTGATGTTCTGGTACATCTGCGATTGCTGTTCTGCCGTGGAACCGTATTTTTTTCCTAAGTGTTCACCCAAGTCTTCACCGCCGGGCGGCATGTGGGGATTAAGTTCAAACGGCTGAAAGTGAATGTCTGCGGTGACTTCGTTGTGAAGTTCTTCAAGCGCTTGTTCGAGGGCGCCCAAGCCAACAGCACACCACGGGCAGGCCACATCAGAGACAAAGTCAATTTTTAAATGGGTAGCCATCAGCGGTTCCTTGAAAAAAAGTCAATGCAAAGCCAATGACATGGCCAATGCGTTGACCAGTTGGCCGTTAAGGGTTTTTCCTTTGGCGGCTATATAAGCATCGGGTCGCACCAGCACCCATTGTGATTTTTCCGCATGGCAGGCATGTCTCAATGACTTGTGCGGATCCATCACGCACTCCAGCACTTGCGCAGGTTTTTTATGCACCACTTGCACCACACGGATAAACGCCAGTTTGCCTAAAGATTGCAATCGTGCGATCTCTTTGTGTGAGAGTTCTCCAAACACCAACAGCAGCATATGGCCGTTGGCCCAGTTGATCAAATCAGCGAGCGTGCCAAACGACCGATCAGCAAATTGCACAGCGGAGTTTTGCACCATGATGCCGCCATTGTCTTGGCATACATTGGACATGGTGTAACGGTTGGCCTCTGCCATGCGACCCGTGTTGATCAGTGGCCGTGCAAATTCATGGTGCTTGGCCAAGCCGATGGTGGCGCTGCGAAATACCCGTTCGATACCTTCCGGCGCGCGCAAAAAACGCGCAGTGCGGTTGGTCACTTGTACATTGCGTTGTGCGGCTTGGAGGCGCTCTTGGTTGTAACTGCCCAGTAACTCGGAGGACGAATGGCCACGCACCACCGCGGCGATCTTCCATGCCAAGTTATCTGCATCTGCAATCCCTGTATTGCCACCACGTGCCCCAAAAGGGCTGACCACTTTGGCAGTGTCACCGATGAAAAACACTCGGCCATGGCGTAGCCTGTGCATGCATTGCGATTTGTAGGCATAGGGACCGACCCACACAATGTCGCATTCCACATCTGCGCCAAACTGTTTGGCCAAGCGTTCACGCACCACGTCTTCTCGGCTGACATAAGCCGGATCAGCGTCCGGCGCCATCTGGTAATCAATGCGCCAGACATCGTCGGCCATCAGGTGTTGCCACACCGCCCGGTTATCGTTGAACGGCGCTTCAATCCAAGTATGGCGTTCTGCGGGAGGGGTGTGCTTGAAACGCACGTCTGCAATACACCAACGGTCGTCACCTCGCTTGCTGTCCATGGTGGCGCCAACCCATGCGTGAAATGGGGTGTGCGAACCACTCGCATCAATGAGATGAAGCGCTTTCAAACTGTAATTGCCCGCTGGGGTTTGCACTTGCAAGGTGACGGCTTCTTCATCTTGCGAAAACCCGGTGACTTTGTTGCACCAACGCAGCTCCGTCAGCGCTTTTGACTTGTTCAGTTCAAGAATGCGATCCACCAAAAACATCTCGACATAAAACTGTTGAATATTGATGAAGGGTGGCTGCACACTGTGCGAAAACTGTTGACGCTCGCGCAGATCAAAAGAAAACACTTCGTCGTCACCCGCAAAGGTTCGCCCAACTTGCCAGGCCACGCCTTTTGCAGAAATATGTTCATAGATACCGAGCCGTGCAAATATCTCTAATGACTGCTGTGTGTAACAAATGCCGCGCGAGGATGCGCCTTTGACACCCACGGTGTTGTCTTCATCCAGCACCACCGCGGCCACCCCGAGTTGGGCCAAGCGGCAGGCCAACGTCAGGCCACTCAATCCTGCACCGACGATGACAACGGGATACACCTCGTTCTGTCGACCACAGAGCTCCGGGGGTTTGACAAACCCGTAAGTGGGCAGTTCATAGGCCGGATAAGAAGATGTGTCCTTGGATTTAGCCACGGTGTTGATTGCGCTCTCGTTTTTGAACTGTCCATGCGTCTAATTGCGCCCGCACATCCAAGCTTTCGCTGTGCATTTGTTCAGGCGTCGCGACCTGCGCACTCAATTCCAAACGAATGCCATTGGGATCGAAAAAATAAATACTTTTGAAAATGCGGTGATCCGTGATGCCCAGCACTTCAATGCCATGCGCTTGCAAGCGTGTTTTGCTGTCTTCCAGTGCCTGGATACTTTCCACACGGAATGCGATGTGGTTGACCCAAGCAGGTGTATTGGGTGAGGGCAAGGCGGCGGTGTCGTCGCCCAGATCAAAAAAAGCGATGAACGAACCGTCATTCAACCTGAAAAAGAAATGGGTGTAGGGACAGTATTCGCCCGTGCTGGGCACATGGTCGCTTTGAATCAAGTGGTAAAGCGGCAGCCCCAAAATATCTTCGTAAAAATGCCGGGTCTCTTCTGCATCCCGCGCACGGTAAGCGTAATGGTGCAGTTGCAATACTTTGGCGGGCGGTGGCAGGTTTGAAAAATCTGGCATGGTTATTTGTTGGTGTTGCGCTTCAGTTTACTGGAGTGTGGTGCTTGGACCGATTTGCAGCAATTGCGCTGTGAATACTGCCAGGGCAGACCTCAATCGGTGAATACCTTGAATTAAGTGCGCAAAAGTATTCATCAAGCGCGATTAAATAAACATAAGCAATCCCCATAGCTGATAGCGAGGCTCAATTGCCTGTATTGAAACAACCCATTGGACGTGCAAGCGTCGTGCACCTAAGCTTCTCGCTGTCTTTGGCCATGATTGCCGGAGCATTTTCATCAACCCATAGGAGATTTCTCATGTCAGCTCTCAAAGGCTCGAAGACGGAAGAAAACCTGAAGGCCGCCTTCGCAGGCGAGTCACAGGCTAACCGCCGTTACCTGTATTTCGCAAACAAGGCCGATATTGAAGGCCAAAACGATGTGGCCGCTTTGTTCCGCTCTACCGCCGAAGGCGAAACCGGACATGCGCACGGTCACTTGGAATGGCTCGAGCAATGTGGCGACCCCGCCACCGGTTTGCCCATTGGCGCTACCCGTGACAACCTGAAAGCCGCAGTGGCTGGCGAAACCCACGAGTACACCGACATGTACCCTGGCATGGCCAAAACTGCACGCGATGAAGGTCACGATGAAATCGCTGATTGGTTCGAAACCCTGGCCAAGGCGGAGCGTTCACACGCCAACCGTTATGCCAAGGCTTTGGCCGAATTGGTCGATTGATATTGATCAGGCGTTAAGCGCAAGGCGTTGCCCACAAGGCAGCGCCTTTCCCTGAATGCCGGACACAGCGTTTTACTGTTGGTAACCTCGGCCATCCCCCCACATTGACACAAGGAACACCCCATGGCTCGCGAAGGCAGTCTTGAAGCACCGACACGCCACCCCCTGGATTGGCTCAACCCCGACTTCTACAACGAAGAGGCCTGCTTCACCGAGATGGAACGCATCTTCGATATTTGCCATGGCTGCCGCCGTTGTGTGAGCCTGTGTGGCTCGTTTCCCACCCTGTTCGATTTGGTCGACGAAAGCCCCACGCTTGAAATGGATGGCGTTGACAAAAAGGACTACTGGAAAGTGGTCGACCAATGCTATTTGTGTGACCTTTGTTATTTGACGAAATGTCCTTATGTGCCACCGCATGAATGGAATTTAGATTTCCCCCACACCATGCTGCGTGCCAAAGCCATCAAATTCCAAAAGGGCGAGGTCTCGGCAGGAGAAAAATTTCTTGCTTCTACCGACACCCACGGCCAGTTCGCCGGTATTCCTATCGTGGTTCAAGCGGTCAATGCCATCAACAAAACAGGTCTTGCACGCTCCGTGATGGAGTCCACGCTCGGCGTGGACAAAGATGCTTGGCTGCCTGAATTGGCGACCAAAAAATTCCGTTCATCAGCGCCTAAGGCACATGCCAAAAAAGTGGTCAACGGCGAAAAAACACCTGGCAAAGTGGTGATTTATTCCACCTGCTATGTCAACTACAACGAACCGGGCATCGGCATGGATTTGCTCAAGATCCTCGACCACAACGATATTCCTTATGAACTGGTGTCCAAGGAAAAATGTTGTGGCATGCCCAAATTGGAATTGGGTGATTTGCAATCGGTGGACGCGAACAAAAAAATCAACATGCCCATCTTGGCCAAGTACGCACGCGATGGCTATGCCATTTTGAGTGCGGTGCCGTCTTGCACCTTGATGTTCAAACAAGAGTTGCCGCTCATGTATCCCGATGACGCAGAAACACAACTGGTCAAAGAGCACATGTGGGACCCGTTTGAATACCTGATGGCGCGCAAACGCGATGGCTTGTTGAAAACCGAATTCACTGAATCACTGGGCAATATCAGCTATCAGATTCCCTGTCATGGCCGCGTGCAAAACATTGGCAAGAAAACCGAAGAGATGCTGAAGATGATCCCCGACACTACCATCAACACAATTGAGCGTTGTTCGGGTCACGCAGGAACCTACGGGGTCAAAAAGGCCACACATGCCTACGCCATGAAAATTGGCAAACCCGTGGTCAAGGCCATGGCCACCATGAAAGACGGCAGCAAGCCTGACTACATCAGTTCGGATTGTCCCTTGGGTGGTCACCATATTGCGCAAGGCTTTGAGGCCAGCGGACATGCAGTGCCTGAGTTGCAACACCCGCTGAGTTTGGTTGCCAAGGCCTATGGCTTGAAATAGTAATTGGAACCTGACCCCAATTACTCTCAGTCTGGTGGCTAAAGCTTACAGTTTGAAATCACCCCACTTGATGATATTTTTTTGATGAATAGAGAAACAGACATGCAATTGACCGGACACATCACTGCCGACAACCTCATGGGCCTAGAGGCCTACAGCAAATTTCGCAAAACCCATAAAGCGCAGGTGTTGGCGCACCGTCAAATGCGTTCGGTCCATTTGGGTGATCACATCACTTTGCAATTTGAAAGCGAAACCACGATTCGCTACCAAATTCAAGAAATGTTGCGAATTGAAAAAATATTTGAAGAAGAAGGCATTCAGCAAGAAAT
>CAMDSU010000110.1 GCA_945907335.1 Bordetella parapertussis
CACGGCTTCGAAATAAATCACCACATGCCAGCCCCAGGCTTTGATGCGGGATGCAATTTCCATCAACTCATCTTTGGGCGTGAAGTCCACCAAACGTTTGACGAAATTGAAGCGCACACCGCGCACACCTGCGTCGTGCATGCTTTGAATCTCTGCATCGCTGATGCTGCGCTTCACCGTAGCAACGCCGCGTGCACGTCCTTCAGAACGCAACAACGCATCCACCATTGCACGGTTATCTGCACCATGACACGTGGCTTGAACGATCACGTTTTTATAGAAGCCCAACTGGTCACGCAAAGCGAACAACTGCGCGGCTGATGCATCACACGGTGTGTATTTGCGCTCGGGCGCATAGGGGAAGGTATCGCCTGGGCCGAACACATGGCAGTGCGCGTCCACCGCACCGGCTGGCAACACAAAGCGAGGTTTGGCCGGGCCGTCGTACCAATCCAGCCAGCCAGTGGTTTTGGTGAAATCGCCGGAGGTAGTTTTATGCATAACTGGGTAACGACATCAGTCGATGTACTTCAAACCGGCCTTCTCCAAGCCTTCGCGCATCTTGTACATGTCCAAGCCCAAGACACCGGATGCCAACTTGGCGCGCTTTTCACCTTCAAGTGCTTCACGCGCTGCGGCTGCCTCTGCCACTTGCTGCGCGATAGATGCAGGCACGACCACCACACCATCGTCATCTGCAACGATGACATCGCCTGGATTGACCGCTGCACCTGCACACACCACCGGCACATTCACAGAGCCGACAGTGGCTTTGATGGTTCCTTTGGCACTGATGGCGCGGCTCCACACGGGGAAACCCATTTGGGTGAGTTCAGACACATCGCGCACACCCGCATCAATCACCAAAGCACGCGCACCGCGCGCCATGAAAGACGTGGCCAATAAATCGCCGAAATACCCATCGGTGCAAGGCGCAGTGATCGCCGCCACCACGATGTCGCCGGGTTGGATTTGCTCTGCCACCACGTGCATCATCCAGTTATCACCCGGATGCAGCAACACCGTCACAGCGGTTCCACTGACACGCGCACCTGCGTAAATGGGGCGCATGATGGTGTGCATCAGACCTAAGCGGCCCATGGCTTCATGCACTGTTGCCACACCAAATTGGGCGAGTTTCTCGGCAGCCACTTGGTCTGCACGAACAATATGGCGCTTCACGGTTCCCAGTGGATAGTGCATGTCACAAACCTTTCTGCTTGAGCTGGGTATCCAGTCGGGGGAATACCCTGCGTGCATTGCCTTCGTAAATCAATTCGCGGTCGTAGCCGTCCAAGATCAAACTGTTTTCAATGTAGCGTTTGGTGTCGTCGTAATAGTGGCCGGTTTGCGGGTCAATGCCGCGCACCGCACCAATCATCTCGGACGCGAACAACACGTTTTTCACCGGTATGACGGTATTGAGCAAATCAATACCCGGCTGGTGGTAGACACAGGTATCGAAATAAATATTGTTGAGCAAATGCTCTTCTAACAATGGTTTTTTCAACTCTTGCGCCAAGCCGCGAAACCTGCCCCAGTGGTAGGGCACCGCGCCGCCGCCGTGCGGAATCAAAAACTTCAGCGTCGGAAAATCTTTGAACAACTCGCTGGTCAGGCATTGCATGAAAGCCGTGGTGTCCGCATTCAAATAATGCGCGCCGGTGGTGTGGAAACACGCATTGCAACTGGTGGACACATGAATCATGGCGGGCAAGTCGTACTCGACCATTTTTTCAAAAATCGGGTACCAGTGTTTGTCGCTCAAGGGCGGGCTGGTCCAGTGGCCACCGGATGGATCAGGGTTCAAATTGATGCCCACCACACCATATTCTTTGACGCATTTTTCCAGTTCGGGAATGCAGGTAGCAGGGTCTACGCCCGGTGACTGAGGCAACATGGCCACGGGCACAAAGTGATCGGGGAACAAAGTGGACACGCGAAAGCAGAGTTCGTTGCATATGGCAGCCCAGGTGGATGACACCGCAAAGTCACCAATGTGGTGTGCCATGAAAGAGGCACGCGGCGAGAACAAAGTGATGTCGCTGCCTCGTTCTTTCATCAATCGCAACTGATTACTTTCTATGCTTTCTCGCAATTCATCGTCGCTGATCTGCAGCTCATCTGCGCGTGGCATGCTTGTTGGATCTTTGATGCCAGCGATTTGACGATTCCGCCATGCTTCAAGTGCCTTTGGCGCAGTTGTGTAGTGGCCATGACAATCAATAACTAAACCCATCTCTTAACTCCTAAAACATCGCTTAGCCGGGCTATATGCCCACTACATTCAATGGCAAAAATACTTTGAACACACCTGCGCCAAGCACCAGGTGCGGGCCAAAAGGCAAGGGTTCACCGGCTTTCATACGCCCTTTGAGTCGCTTATAAAGAGCGAAAACAACGCCGCTGACCGAGGCCAGTAGCACCAGTGCAGGCAGCGCGGTCCAACCCAACCAAGCCCCGAGTGCCGCCAGCAATTTGAAGTCGCCTTCGCCCATGCCTTGCTTGCCGGTGAACCAGCCAAATACCATTTGCACAGACCACAGCAACCCGTAGCCCAAAGCTGCGCCCCACACACTTTGTTCCAGCGACAACTGTATCCATCCCAGCGATGCACACAATATGCCTGCCCACATCAAGGGCAGAGTCAGGCTATCGGGCAACAGCATGGTGTCTGCATCTATCAGCGCCAACGCGATCAAAAGAGTGGCAAACACCGCCCACGCCAGAGCAGTGACAGACATACCCGTGTACCAGGCACTCGCCGCCCATACCAAAGCCACCGCAGTTTCCACCAAGGGGTAACGCCAGGACACTTTGGTTTTGCAATGGGCACAGCTTCCTTTGAGCCACAAAAAACTCAGCACCGGCACCAAATCACGCACACGCAAAGGCGTGTGACACGTGGTGCAGTGCGAACGTGGCGTCGCCAAGTTAAAGACCGGCAGTTCAATGTCTGGCTGCTGATTGGCCAACGCAAATTCACGTTGCCATTGGTGTTGCATCATTTGGGGCAAACGCCAGACCAGAACGTTGATAAAACTGCCAATTTGCAATCCCACCAATCCCGCAACAAGCGGCCACGCCCAAGGCAAGTTGTCAAAAATGTCCATCACATCATTCTCACCAACCACAAGCACATACCGGGAAAGAACAACAGCAACAACAAACGCAGCACATCCCACGCCAGAAAAGGAAACACACCTTTGTATGTTTCAGACATGGGAACTTCACGCGCCAAGTTATTCACCACATACACATTCAGTCCCACAGGCGGCGCAATCAAGCCGATGCCCACCGTCATCAACACCAAAATGCCAAACCAAATGGCTTTGAGTTCAGTGGGCAAGCCCCATAAATCCAGTTGCATGATGGCCGGAAAAATAACGGGAATGGTCAGCAACAACATAGACAACTCGTCCATGACGCAACCCAGCACCACGTACAACACCAACACGGCCATCACCACCACAATAGGGGCCACAGGCAAATGGCTCACCCAGTCGGCCACCATCGACGGCATGGCAGACAAAGCCAGTGCAGCATTCATCATGTCTGCGCCTAAAAAAATCATGAACACCATGGCGCTGGTTTCTGCCGTGCTGAGCAGGGCTTGTCGCATGCCTGCCCCTTTGAGTTCACCTCGCGCCAAGCCAATAGCAAATGTCAGCAATGCGCCAATGGCCGCTCCTTCCGTCGGAGAAAATATTCCGCCGTATATGCCACCAAACACCACCACAAAAATCATGAGGATCGGCCAGATTTTCCACAGCGCTTCCCTGCGCTGAGAAGCCGTCGATTTTTCGCTGAGCGGGGCCATGTCCGGACGGAATCTGCAATACAAAGAAATAACCAACATGTACCCCAGCGCAGCCAAGATGCCTGGAACAATGGCCGCCGCAAACAGCTTGGCAATGTTTTGCTCGGTCAATATGGCATACACCACCAAGGGCACTGAAGGCGGTATCAAAATACCCAAGGTGCCACCAGTGGCCAAGGTGGCGGTAGACAAGCGCCCCATGTAACCATGGGCTTTCATCTCAGGATAAGCCACCTGTGTGATCGTTGCCGATGTCGCCACAGAAGAACCGCACACCGCACCAAAAGCCGCCGCGCTCAAGATGGCAGCCATGGCCAAACCACCCCGCACATGACCCATTAATGCCGATGCTGCGCGAAACAAGTCACGGCTTAAACCACCTTGTGTGGCGAAATTTCCCATCAATAAAAACAAGGGAATGACACTCAATTCGTAAACCGTCAAACGCGCGACTGCACTGCCTTTGAGCAAATTGAACAAGGCCATTTCGTTGTTGATCGCCCAATAACCCAAGGCGCCGGGTATGAACATGGCCGCAGCAATCGGCACGCGCACAGCCATCATCAAGAGCATCAGGGCAAACATGCCCAAACCAATGGCGGTGGGCGACGTCATGCTGAAACCTCGCCTTGAAAATCTGCCAAGGATCGACCCTGGGCCAATTGCCAAGCCTGCACCATAGCCACCAAAGCCGCCAATGCCAAGCCCGGGGCCAGGCATGCATACGCCCACCACATGGGCAAACCCAAAATCATGGTGGCTTCAAAAGATTCGTAAGCGACAGCCGCACCGGCCGCAGACCGCCAAGACAGCACTGCATACATCAGCGCCAACAACACACTGCCTAATGCATCGAGTCTGGAGATGGATTTTTGGGAAGCACTTTGCGTGAAGAAATCCACAAAAATATTCGCGCCGCGCCATTGGCACCAAGGAAGGCACAACGAGAGGCTGAGCGCAATACCCATTTGAACCATTTCAACGTCGCCTTGCAGCGGGGACTGAAACATGGCGCGACCAATCACACTCCAAGTGGTCATGCCACCGATCAACAAAGCAAATGCAGCGCCTGCCATGGCGCACCAAGCGCTTAGACGAAACAATAAACGGCTCACTTTTTGTATTTGGCCAACAAGTCAGTGGCGTCCTGTAGCAATTGACGACCATTCAATCCGCGCCGCCCCACTTCGTCAAACCATTCATCGCGCAATGGTGCGGCGGCTTTCATCCACTGGTCTGTCTCGGCTGCAGACAGCACCAGAATGGTGTTGCCGCGTGTTTGCGCCGACTTGCGGCCCGCCGCTTGGCTCTCGTCCCATATCTTGCCGATTTGCTTGGACAAAGCAGCACCACTGTTGCGGTCGATCACGGCTTTTGCGTCTGCAGGCAAGCTGTCATAGCGCGATTGGTTCATGGCAAGAATGAACACGGCCGAGTACATGGCGGGTTTGGACGGATGTGTTTCGGTATGAAACTTGGTCATCTCTTGTAACTTGAAACCGGGGATGACTTCCCATGGCAGTAAGAACCCATCGATGGTTCCCTTGGACAACGCGTCTGCCACGGCAGGAACCGGCATGCCTACCGGTGTTGCACCCAGCTTGGCTAACAACTTGTTGGTCAAACGGGTCGGGGCCCGCATCTTGAGACCTTTGAAATCATCCAGCGTTTTGATTTGTTTGGAGGCTGTGTGGGCATAGCCTTCGTCATGCACCCAGACAGCCAAGATTTTGGTGCCCGGAAATTCTTTTTGTGCATTTTTTTGCAAATAGTCCCAAGCCGCTGATGCGGCCACTTCCGCGGAGTTGGTCAAAAAAGGCAGCTCAAATACTTCCATTGCAGGAAATCGCCCTGCGGTGTAACCAGGCAGAGTGACGACCAAATCATCCACCCCATCACGCACTCTGTCGACCAATTGCGCGGGTGTGCCACCACCAGACATGGCGGGCAGCAACTGGCACTTCACATGGTTTTTGGATTCGGCGGCAATCTTCTCGCACCAAGGGCCAATCACCCGCGTCGGCGCCATCGCAGTAGAGGGCCAAATATGGTGAAACTTCAACACCACTTCCTCGGCGGCGGCCATCCATGAAACCGACACACATCCAACAAACAACACATACAAACGCAAGTGATTCAGCATGGCTTACTCATTCATGTAGGGAAGAAAATTCAGACCACTCTTGGGCCTTGGCAACACAGACTATACCGGCTAGACACTGACGCGAAACTGATCCTGACAGAGTGGTGCAGCCAAATGTTGCGACATAGCCCAAGCGTTTCATCGGAGGGTAGGCCTGATCAAGTTCACCCCGGGTAATGGCTTGGGTTGGGTACTGCGCATGGCGTCGCTCAAGTTGCGTTGCGCCAAGCGTGAATGTTCGCGCATGATGGCCTCGGCCCGTGCCCCTTC
>CAMDSU010000111.1 GCA_945907335.1 Bordetella parapertussis
GCCAGCTTGGCTGAGCCATGGATGATCGGTGTGTTGTCGCCAGGGAAATCGTATTTATCGAGCAACTCGCGCACTTCCATCTCAACAAGCTCGAGCAACTCGGCGTCGTCGACCATGTCGCACTTGTTCAAAAACACGATGATGTAAGGCACGCCCACCTGGCGCGCCAGCAAAATGTGCTCGCGGGTCTGAGGCATGGGGCCGTCAGCGGCCGAGCACACCAAAATCGCGCCGTCCATTTGCGCCGCGCCGGTGATCATGTTCTTCACATAGTCAGCGTGTCCGGGGCAGTCCACGTGGGCGTAGTGACGGTTAGCCGTCTCGTATTCCACGTGTGCTGTGTTGATCGTGATGCCGCGCGCTTTTTCTTCGGGCGCCGCGTCAATCTGGTCGTAAGCCTTGGCTTCGCCGCCAAACTTCGCCGACAAAATCGTCGTGATCGCCGCCGTCAGCGTCGTCTTGCCATGGTCCACGTGGCCAATCGTGCCCACGTTGACGTGCGGTTTGGTCCGCTCAAATTTGCCTTTTGCCATTCTTCGACTCCGAAAAAAAACTGACAGTTAATGCCAAAAAAACCAGATCTGGTGCCCATGGCGGGAATCGGACCCGCGACCTCTCCCTTACCAAGGGAGTGCTCTACCACTGAGCCACATGGGCGAAAAACTCTTCGCCGGATCACCAACTCCGCTTGGAGCGGGAGACGGGAATCGAACCCGTGTCATTAGCTTGGAAGGCTAAGGTTCTACCATTGAACTACTCCCGCAGGTCCCCAACGCCCACGCGGCAAGGCTTTCTACGATGTCGCAGTTCACCCAAGCAGTGTGGTGGAGGAGGCTGGATTCGAACCAGCGTAGGCGTAAGCCAACAGATTTACAGTCTGCCCCCTTTAGCCACTCGGGCACCCCTCCAGCGAGCCAAAGACTATAGCACAGGATTACCCGTCAGAAATTACGTTTTCTTAAAGAGTCAAGCCGCTTTCCATGAAACCTATTTGTCTAATTCCCAGTTGAAATCTATGCCTTGCTCGCTCAGCCATTTTTGCGCCTTTGAAAAATGGCGACAACCCATGAAAGGGGCAGGCCCGCGCAATGCAGACAGGGGTGAGGGATGGTTGGCCGTGAGAATTAATTTGCCAGAGACCACTTCATGGGTCGATGCAAGCTTGGTTTGCGCATGGGCGCCCCATAGCAAAAACACCACGGGCTGCGCTTGCTGAGCCACGGTACGGATGATGACGTCCGTCAATTCCTCCCAGCCTTGCTTAGCATGCGAGGCTGGCAACCCCTCTTCAACGGTCAAGCAGGTGTTGAGCAGCAGCACACCCCGCTCAGCCCAAGGTAACAGTGAACCGCTCATCGGTGGCTGCAAGCCTGTGTCTGCTTGTAATTCTTTGAAAATATTACGCAAAGATGGTGGCAGGGTCATGTGCTGCGGCACAGAGAAAGACAAGCCCTCGGCCTGCCCTTGCCCGTGGTACGGGTCTTGTCCCAGCAATACTACCCTCACCTTATTCAATGGTGTGCATTCGAGTGCGCGCAACGGTTGAGGTGGAAAAATACGGGCACCATGGCGGATGCGATCGTCCAAAAAAGCCGTCAGTTGCTGCCCGGTTTGGCTTTGCCAAAACGCCGAAACCAGAGGTTGCCACGACGTATGCACCGCCCATTCGCTGGGGTTGGCGCGCAGCAATGACATGGGCTCACTCTGCAAACAATTGCGCCAATGCTGCACCGGGCTCGTCAGCTCGCATGAACGCCTCGCCGACCAAAAATGCCTGCACGCCTGCGGCACGCAAACGCTGCACATCGGCTTGCGTGGCGATACCGCTTTCAGTGATCAGCAATCGCTCATCCGTCAAGTCTTGCAGCAACGACAGCGTGGTGTCCAACGACACTTCAAAGGTACGTAAATTTCGGTTGTTGACACCGAGCAATCGGGTTTTCAACCGCAATGCGCGTTGCATTTCTTCGCGGTCATGCACCTCCACCAGCACGGACATGTTCAGGCTGTGCGCGACCGCTTCAAATTCCGCCATTTGCGCATCATCTAAACACGCGGCGATCAGCAGTACGCAGTCCGCACCCATGGCGCGCGACTCGTAAATTTGGTACATGTCAACCATGAAATCTTTACGCAACACCGGCAGATCGCAAGAGGCGCGCGCTTGCTTCAAAAAATCCGTCGAACCCTGGAAATACTGTACGTCGGTCAGCACAGACAAGCATGCAGCGCTGATCTTGCCGTCGCCAAAGGCGTAACTTTGCGCAATGTCAGCGGGAATAAAGTCTTCGCGCAACAAACCTTTGGACGGACTGGCTTTTTTGATTTCAGCAATAACCGCCGCCTGCCCTTGGGTGATCTTGGCACGCAAAGCCGCCTCAAAGCCGCGCGTCATGACACGGCTTTCAGCATCCGCTCGCATCGCTTCAAGCGACACTTTGCGTTGACGCAATGCCACTTCTTCATGCTTGGTGTGGACTATTTTTTGAAGTATGTCGCTCACTGCAAATCCTTTGGTCAAGCCGCAACAGGGCGCTGGGTGTAGTTGACAAACTGGGCCAACTTGGCCTTGGCCAAGCCATTGGCAAGTGCTTGTTGGGCCAAGGCCAATCCGGCGGCCATGGTGGGGGCTACGTTGGCGGCATACAAAGCCACGCCTGCATTCAACGCCACGATGTCAAGGGCTGGACCAAGCTGATTGTCAAGCACCGCCTCCAACATGGCACGCGAATCTTGTGCATTCTCTACCCGCAGAGCGCGGTGACTGGACATGGTCAAACCGAAATCTTCCGGATGGATGTCGTACTCGGTGATCTCGCCATTTTTCAACTCACCCACCAAAGTGGCAGCGCCCAAGCTGACCTCGTCCATGCCGTCACGCCCGTACACCACCAGCGCGTGCTCAGCGCCCAAGCGTTGCAAGGCACGTATTTGAATGCCGACCAAGTCAGGGTGGAACACACCCATCAATATATGGGGAGCAGAGGCGGGGTTGGTCAACGGCCCCAAGATATTGAA
Source organism: Bordetella parapertussis (assembly GCA_945907335.1). Taxonomy (GTDB): domain Bacteria; phylum Pseudomonadota; class Gammaproteobacteria; order Burkholderiales; family Burkholderiaceae_C; genus Limnohabitans. Next base: position 3,019 of record CAMDSU010000111.1, read on the forward strand.
GATGGTTCGCACGCCGAGTTCTTTGCGTATCGGCGCCACGTTTTTCATCGCCGGATGGTGATTGGGGGCAAACATGAAGCCGATGCCTGTCTCAGCAATGCAGTGGGCAATGTCAGCAGGTGTGAGGTTGATATTGACGCCTAAGTTTTCCAACACATCGGCGCTACCGCTTTTGCTGCTGACGCTGCGCCCGCCATGCTTGCTGACACGCGCACCGGCGGCGGCGGCGACAAACATGGCGCAGGTTGAAATATTGAAGGTGTGAGAACCATCGCCACCCGTGCCCACGATATCGACCAAATGCGTGTGGTCTGCCACCTCTACCTTGGTTGAGAACTCACGCATGACCTGAGCCGCCGCAGTGATTTCACCGATGGTTTCTTTTTTGACCCGCAGGCCAGTCAAGATGGCGGCCGTCATCAATGGCGTGATTTCTCCACCCATGATCATGCGCATGAGGTGCAGCATTTCGTCGTGAAAAATTTCACGGTGCTCGATGGTGCGTTGTAAGGCTTCGCTGGCTGTGATGGTCATAGGCACTCCACTCTCTCAATAAAGATCACTCAAAAGATGTGCTGAGTTTGCACTGACTTTCTTTATATGGCGATTTGCAAAAAGTTTTTCAACAAGCTGTGCCCGTGTTCGCTCAACACAGACTCGGGGTGAAATTGCACACCTTCAATTGGCAAAGAGCGGTGACGCACGCCCATGATTTCGCCGTCGTCTGTCCAAGCAGTGATTTCCAAAGCCTCGGGCAAGCTGCTGCGCTCAATCGCCAATGAGTGATAACGGTTCACGGTGTAGGCCTGCGGCAACCCAGCGAACACGCCTTGCTGCGTGTTGTGAATGACGCTGGTTTTGCCGTGCATCAGCTGCTGTGCTCGCACAATGCGCCCGCCAAATGCCGCGCCTATGCTTTGGTGACCCAAACACACTCCCAGAATTGGCAACTTGCCCGCGAAATGCGTGATCGCCGCCACCGAAATTCCCGCCTCAGCAGGCGAGCATGGGCCTGGCGACACCACCAAATGGCTAGGTGCCATGGCGGTGATGTCCGCCAAAGAAATCTCGTCATTGCGACAGACTTCAATGTCTGCGCCGAGCTCACCAAAATACTGCACCAAGTTGTAGGTGAAGCTGTCGTAGTTGTCGATCATCAAGAGTTTCATTCCAGCCCCTCCTCGACCAACTCACTGGCGCGCAGCAAGGCCCGCGCTTTGTGTTCTGTCTCCTGCCATTCCATTTCAGGCACAGAGTCAGCCACCACGCCGGCAGCAGCTTGCACATACAAGGTGTCATTTTTGATGATGCCGGTACGTATGGCGATGGCCACATCCATGTCGCCCGCAAAACTCAAGTAGCCGCAAGCGCCGCCGTAAATACCGCGCTTGACCGGCTCGAGTTGATCAATCAACTCCATGGCGTGAACTTTGGGTGCACCTGTCAAAGTACCTGCCGGGAAGGTCGCGCGCAACACATCCATGCTGCGCATTCCGTCTTTGAGCATACCCTCGACATTGCTCACAATATGCATCACATGGCTGTAACGCTCCACCGAAAAAGCTTCCGTCACTTTGACGCTACCAGTTTTGGCAATGCGCCCAATGTCATTGCGCGCCAAGTCAATCAACATGACATGTTCGGCGCGCTCTTTGGGATCGTTGATCAATTCCACTTCTGTGGCCTTGTCATCTTCGGGGGTAGCACCACGCGGTCTTGTGCCCGCCAAGGGTCGAATGGTGACCTTGTTGCCCTCAGGTGTGGTCTCCTGGCGCACCAAAATTTCTGGCGAAGCACCGACGACTTGGAAATCCCCCATGTGATAAAAGTACATATACGGGCTGGGGTTGAGCGAGCGTAATGCACGGTAAAGCGACAACGGACTTTCTGTGAATCGTTTTTTGATGCGCTGCCCGACTTGCACTTGCATGAAATCGCCAGCTTCAATCAAGCCTTTGGCGCGCTCAACCGCTTTCAAATAATCGGCTTTGGCAAATTCACGCTCGGGGGGATGGCTTTGCGAGGGCTTCACCACCGGCGCACTCACAGAATATTTCAACAAGGCCTTGAGTTCGCGCAAACGTTTTTTGGCGCGGGTGTAGGCCTCGGCGGTATGTGGGTCGGCGTACACCAGCAAATACAACTTGCCTGACAGGTTGTCGATCACCGCCAATTCTTCGGTTTGCAACAACAAAATGTCTGGACAACCCAAGGTGTCGGGTGGACACGTGTGCAACAACTTTTTTTCAATATGCCGCACGGTGTCGTAGCCAAAATAGCCCGCGAGTCCGCCACAAAACCGCGGCATACCGGGGCGCAACGCCACTTTGAAACGCTGTTGGTAGGCGGCGATGAAATCCAGCGGATTGCCATGGTGGGTTTCAACGACGACACCGTTGGTCACCACCTCGGTATGCGCTTGGTCGCCAAAACCTTGTGCACGCAAAAAAGTATGGGCGGGCAAGCCGATGAAGCTGTAGCGCCCAAATCGCTCGCCACCCACCACAGATTCCAGCAGAAAACTGTATTTGCCGCCGTCATGGGTGAATGCCAATTTCAAATACAAAGAGAGTGGCGTTTCCAAATCGGCAAACGCCTCTGCCATCAAGGGAATACGGTTATAGCCTTGTGCGGCCAGACTTTTAAATTCGAGTTCAGTAATCACAGAGAGCCTCCACAGCTCAGCCCCTCAGGGCCTCAAATAAAAGAACACGGGTGGGTCACCCGAACAATCAGGAGGCGTAACTTATCAATACATTCAGGTCACGCCGTGTCAGACGGGCGACGCCAAGGCCAAGCTCCCCGTCCATGGGACCCTGTGAGGATATTGAGGTGAATAAACATGGCTCAAAGTGTAACAAACCGCTGGATTCAAACTTTCAATTCATCGATACGGTCGATGAACCCGTCGCAATCCACACCTTGTATCGGCTCGCCATGGTTGTAACCATAAGTGACCAACACCACCGGGCATTTCGCAGCTCGTGCGGCCAGCGCATCGTTTTGCGAGTCTCCGAGCATCAGCGTGTGCGCAGGCAATGTACCAAAGGCCTTGCAGGTTTCCAGCAGCGGCATGGGGTCGGGTTTTTTGCGCGGGAAAGCATCGCCGCCATACACATGGCTGAAAAAACCAGCCAGCCCTTTGTCGGCCAACAAGGCTTTGGCAAA
>CAMDSU010000112.1 GCA_945907335.1 Bordetella parapertussis
CCTGTTCGGCCTGACGTGATTACTTTGGCTCTAGCGAGATTTCATTAACCTCAGAAATGCTGTCGGAGAAAACTGCGAGTGGTCAAACGACATGGCGGTCGGGCCGACGCGAACGTTGCCGCAAAGCGGCGGTGAGCGGCGACCGAACCGACATGGCGTGAGTAAATTGGTGTCTGACCCCAATTAACGTGACCCCAATTAACGCAATACCAACACCGGAGTCTTTGCGTGCGTCAACACCGCCAGCGTTTCACTGCCCAGCAACATCCGCTTCAAACCTTTACGTCCGTGTGAAGCCATGATGATCACGTCGGCTTTGTAACTTTGCGCTTTGTCCATCAAACCTTGGGCAATATCGTCAGATTTGACCACTGCGGTTTGTGCATCGACACCCTTCTCCTTGGCTTGACTCACCACTTTGTCCAATATTTTTTGTGCAGCTTGGGCCCATTGCGCTTCAATCTTTTGGCTGTCTACGTCGCTTACTGCAAATGAGCCCTCGAAATAGGTTTGTATGTAGTGTGGAATGACATTGACTGCCATCAGTTCGGCTTTGAATTGCAAAGCCATTTCAATGGCGCTGAGTACTGCCTTTTGCGACAGGTGTGAGCCGTCAGTGGCTAGCATGATGCGTTTGTACATGGTGAACTCCTTGCGGTTGATTCAATCAGCAGGTTGATGATTGATAGCAGCCTAAGAATAAATCGATTGAGACGATTGGATATTGATGCGTATCAATTCGATGCAAGATTATTCATATCCATGCATTGGGCAAACACCACGGTGAAGTGGCATGTGTGAGTCCCGTCCATAAACCCCAAGCTGCCGTCACTGTTAACAGCAGACCTGAAACGCGTGTACCCAAGTGCTCGCTTTGCCATGGGGCAGTTCGGCTGACGCTGGTTTTACGCCACTGCACTTGATTCGACGGCTTGGCTTTGCCCCAGCGCGACCACAACCATGGCACCACGGTCAGTACCAGTCCACCACCCAATGCAAACATCGCCATCACCATGGCACCTTGCACCGCACCTGCGGTAAACATGGCCACCAGCAAAGCTGAATACAACAAGCCGCAAGGTAGCAAGGCCCACACCATACCCAGCCACAAAGGCATCCAAATTTGGCCATGGCTTTGTTGCTGTGTGGTATTGGATAAGCTTCGCCAAATTTTTTTGCCCCATCGATTGATCCACAGCGGTTGTTCAGCACGCCATACCAACCACAAGCCCCACAACACCGCTGTCACATTCAGCATGCTCCACAGCGGATGAAAAACCGCAGTTTCCTTGGCCAACCATGCCAGTGAATTCATAGAAACTGCGGCGATCGCTCCTAATGCGGCATAGCCCACTAAGCGAACCTTGTTCATGCAAAGGCGTGAACATATGTTGTAACTCCATGCGGTCGCTGGTGAGTGTGCCGGTTTTGTCAAACACCACCGCATTCACATGTGCGAGCGATTCCAAGGACTGCACGTCTCGCAACAACACACCTTGCCTGGCCAAATTGCCTGCGGCAGCAAGCATGGCGGAAGGTGTTGCCAATGACAAAGCGCATGGACAAGTGACAATCAATACAGACACAGCCACCATGACGGCTTTGCTGGGTGAATCGCCCCAGGCCCAGATCGCAGCAAGAACCGCCACCCACAGCACGGTGACCAAAAAAGGTTTGGCGATCCGGTCTGCCAAGGCAGCCAATCGGGGTTTGTGCAACGAAGCGGTTTGCATCAACTGGACGATTGCTGCATAGCGTGTTGATTCACCCAATGCGCTGACCTGCATGGTCACGGTTTCGCGTAAATTGTGTGAGCCTGCAAGCACGGCTTGCCCGGGACGTCTTTCAATGGGTTCGGATTCGCCACTGAGCAACGCCTCTTCCACCCAAGTGTGACCACTGCGCAAAAGACCATCTGCCGCAAACACTTCCCCGGGGCGTACTTGCAAAATATCACCGGGTTTGACCATGGACAAGCCCACGGTGTCGAACTCCCCATCTGCGCGCTGGCGATGTACCGATGGCGGCAAGCGGTTGATCAAGGCCTCAAGTGACCCTGCCGTGCGTTCTCGCATTTTTGCTTCTAGCCAACGACCTGTCAGCAAGAAAAACACAAACATGGTGATCGAGTCGAAATAGACCTCGTTGCCCCAAAAGCCGTTGGGCTGGAACATGGCTGCACTGCTGACCAAAAAGCTGACCCAAATACCGATAGCGACAGGCAAGTCCATGCTGATGGTGCCGCGCTTCAAATCGCGCCAAGCCGCTACGGTGAACACATCGGCAGAAAAGAACATGACCGGCAATGTCAACACCCAAGCCGCCCAACGCAGAAGCGACAGCATCTCAGGGGAAATATCCGAGGACACATAAGGTGGCAAGGCGTACATCATCACTTGCATCATGCAAAAACCGGCCACTGACCAGCGCCAGAGTTGACGCCTGACTTCTTGTTGGCCTTGTGCCCGGGCCACGTGGTCGTTTGCAGGTACCGCCTCATATCCGGCTTTGTGCAATGCATTAAGCCATTGCGAAGGTTTGACCTTATCCGCTCGCCAGACGACTTCTGCGCGGTGTGTGGCCCCGTTCACCGTCACTTGTATGACCCCTGGCACAGCGCGCAATGCTTTTTCCACATTCAACGCACAGGAACCACAGTGCATGCCTTCAACCACCACCTGCGAATGCCAGACACCCTGTGTTTTGTCAGCCTCTTGCGAGTCAGGGTCAGGCACACTGAAAGCGGCCCATTGGGCAGGATCGTCTAGAACGGCATAAGTGGACACCATCTATGAATCCTAAAGTGCTGTTGAAGGACAGGTGTTGATATAGATCAAACCAAGTCCATCCTTAGAACAGGCGTTTGTGATGCTTGGTTTCTGATTGATAATGTTTATCAAATTCTTAGCTTCTAACCTCCAAGGAAAGCACATGGACTCAGCGATCTCTTTTTCCAACATCATCTATCTGGTTCTGGTGGTGCTGATCGTCATGGCATTGCGCTCCGCCATCAAAGTTGTCCCGCAATCAGAAAATTGGTTGGTTGAGCGACTTGGCAAATACAACCGCAAGATGGAAGCTGGCTTGCATGTGCTGATTCCATTCATTGAAACGGTTCAACACAAGGTACCTATCCAAGAGCGGCAACTGCCGCCCAAGCCCATAAACGCCATTACCTTAGATAACGTCACGATTTCTATTTCACTGGCGGTGCTCTATCGGATTGCCGACGCCTCAAAAACCATGTATCGCATTTCTAATGTGGATGACGCCATCATGACCATCGTCAATGGCACGGTGCGCAGCGTGATCGGCAAGACTGATTTAGATGGTGTTCAATCCAACCGTCGCCATTTGTCTGATGAAATTGAAGAAGATCTCAAAGCTGTGTCAGATGAATGGGGAATTGTGCTGACACGGGTTGAAATTTTGGAAGTAGACGTTGATATTGAAACCAAGCAGGCGATGCAATTGCAACTGAATGCCGAACGCAATAGAAGAGCCTTGGTGCGAGAAGCTGAAGGAAAAAAACAAGCCACCGAGCTTGATGCTGATGCGCAGTTATACGCTGCCCAAAAACAGGCTGAAGCCATGAAAATCCGTGCCGATGCCGAAGCCTATGCGGTCAACGCCGTGGCCAAAGCCATCTCCTCTGGCGGAGAGAGTGCCGTTGCATTTGAAATCAAAAAAATCCAAGCACATGCCGTGCAAGAATTGTCCAAAGGGTCAAACGCCAAGATTGTGTTGGTACCCACAGACGTGCTAAACAGTTTAAGCGGTACATTGGGGCGACTCGTCGACAGGATCTAAACCATGGACGCCTACCAAATTTCTTTGATCATCAGTTTTGTGCTGGCCATTGCCGAGGTCATGACGCTGTCTTTTATCTTGCTCGGATTCAGTATTGGCATGTTGGTGGTGTCTGGCGTGCAGTACTTGTTCGATGGGTACAGCCTAAACCGAGATCTGATGGTATTTGCTGTGGTGTCTGTGGTCAGCTTTTTGGTGTTCAGAAAATTATTCAAAAAATCTTCAGACGTGAAACCATTGAGAGAAGACGACATCAACCAATACTGACCACGCGTATACGGCGAGTTAAGTTAGCGCGGTGCGCACAGCAGGTTTTTATAACGAAAGCCAGGTTCAGAAGAAGGGGTGCACTCCCCATCGACATAAATTTCAACAGCCGCTTTGTTGTCTGCGGCCAGGAAAAACTGCACCTCGTTGGTTCCGCATTCGTTCTCTACGCAGCCTTGTGAAACGATCAGGTCTTTTTGCACCAATGCAAAAGGCCCACATACCTCCAAACGCTCTGTGGCTTGAGACTGCAATTGCTCAGACAATTTGCTCCAAATATGCTCATCAAACGCTAAAGACGCAGCAGAGGCTTGTTCACCCGGAAAATACGCAGGGCAACTAACGCCTGAGAGCAGTTCAAATGGGGCAAGTGTCTGCGTTTGTTGTTGAGCAGCGATTTCCTCTTCGATAGGATCAACGGTGGCTTCTGCGGCCAATTCCTCCTCAGGCGCAGACCAAGGCGGGGTCAATGCAGACATGTCGCCCACCAATTGTTCGACAGGAATACGCGCCCAGTGACTGCCCTGACTCAGCGGTAAGGTCACGATGGATACCAAACTGCCCAAGCAGACAAATACCAGTACGGGAATGGTGTGGGATAAATCACCCTTGGGGGCCAAGCCAGCATGCGACACACGCAATGCCGGCGAAGGGTGAACAGCGTTCAACACCAAAGACGGCGCCTTTGTCTGGGCAAGGGTCAGTGCGGGTCCCGGTCTGACCTGCGAATGCAGCGAAGGTGACGGGTTCATTCAGTGGTGGGCCTTGTGGGCGTCCAAAATGGCTGTGAAAATTTGCGTGATCTCTTCCAATTTTGCTTCTGATATTTCTTGACCTTCGATGATGGAACGCTTGAGCGTCATGTCATAGGAGGTATCAGTCACTTCTTTTACGCCAATGGTCAATTCACGGTTTAGGATGAACAGCAAAATAGCGATGACCACACCTGATACGGTCAATCCCAAGGCCCATTGCATTTCTTCTAAATGGGCAGCTGCATAAGCCCCAGCGGCAAACAAGAAAAACCAGAACAAGGCCAATTTCCAAGGTCGTACCGTACCAAAAGAGACCGAACTGACCGAATGAATCGGCATGATGACTTTGGAAAAACCAAACACACTGCTCGACTCGTAATGCACCTTGTCATAGAGGATGCGTAAGCAGTAATTGGGGTCGAGTTTTAACAACGCAAACAACCAAGCAAACAAGCCGCTTTCGCGCGCCACAATTTCGACATACACGCCGTCTTCTCGCGGTGTGGGACTGACAAAAAATTTTTTTACCACGAGTGCCATGATGCGTCCTTGAAAGAATATCGGTGTTAAAAAACGATAGATTTATCTTAGCGAATTGAGTTAAAAAAATAGTAATTCATATTGATTCAATACATTAACTGCTTGAATCTAATCTAGTGCATGGATCCGACTTCCAAAGCCCAAGCCACACTTTCTCTGACCACTTCACTGTCATGTGCCAGCCATCTGCTTGCAGCATTTCGCAACGCATTTGACTCATCCACTGACAACGCAGGTTGTGCACGCAAAGCATTGCCGACTGCGACCGCCAAGTTGCGCAACCAACGCACGTGTCCAATGCGACGGATTGCGCTACCCTCTGTCATGCGCAAAAACATGGCCTCATCCCACTGCATCAATTGCACCAATTTTGCAGACCCCAAACCATGTCTTTCATCAAAATCCGGCAGGCTGCTTCTGACAGCGAATTTGTTCCAAGGGCATACCAATTGGCAATCGTCGCAACCGTAAATACGGTTACCCATCAACGGTCGCAATGGCAAAGGTATGGGGCCGTCGTGCTCTATCGTCAAATAAGAAATACAGCGACGTGCATCTAATTGGTAAGGTGCCAAGATGGCCTGTGTGGGACATGCGCTGATACAAGCGTGGCAACTGCCGCAATGGTCACTGACCGGCTCAGACAGGGGCAATGCCATGTCCACAAAAATTTCACCGAGGAAAAAGAACGAGCCTGCATCCCGTTGCAGCACCAGTGTGTGCTTGCCGCGCCAACCCAGACCGCTTTGTACGGCCAACTCAGCCTCCAACACCGGGGCAGAATCGGTGAAC
>CAMDSU010000113.1 GCA_945907335.1 Bordetella parapertussis
AGCACCAAGGCGCTGTGGTGATGATTGACAAAATCGCGACCAATCAAAAAAGCTTGTGCCAGTCCTTCTGGTTTGGGCTGAACGGCATATTGAATGTGCATGCCCCATTGGGATCCATCCTTGAGTAATTCAGTGAAACGCGGCGTGTCTTGCGGCGTTGAAATGATCAACACGTCGCGAATACCGCTCAACATCAAGGTACTGAGCGGGTAATACACCAAGGGCTTGTCGTAGACCGGCATCAATTGTTTGCTGACCGCCAACGTCAGCGGATACAGCCGGGTGCCGGAACCACCAGCGAGCAAAATGCCTTTTCTTTGTACAGGGGTCATGCCAAATCCTGGCTGATTGTGAAGAGGGTGTTGTCAAACCTTGGCCGGCAGATGCTGCGAGAGTTCTGCAATCACTTGATTGACCCCCGCTTGCCAATCGGGCCAATCGCATTGCAAATTGCGCGCCAGCAAACTGCTGTCGAGCAAGCCATAAGCCGGCCGCTGCGCTGGCAAGGGGTATTGTGCAGTGGTGATGGGGTGCACCTGGTCAGCCGTTGCTTTGAATGTCCAGCCCCGGCTGGCCGCTTGCGTCAACACATATTGGGCATAGGCATGCCAAGTGGTTTGACCACTGGGCGTGGCATGAAATAAACCACTCAAACCTTCGCGCTGCACCAAGGGCATGGCACGAAGCGCCAGCGCTGCCAGCCACGCGGCGGCAGTGGGCACACCCGTCTGGTCTGCGACCACGTTCAGTTGGTCTCGCTCAGCGGCCAAGCGCAGCATGGTTTTCAAAAAATTTTGCCCGTGGGCCGCCACCACCCAAGAACTTCTAAAAATCACATAGCGCGCACCGCTGGCTTGAATGGCCGCATCACCATCACGCTTGCTCTGACCATACACAGACAAGGGATCGGTCGTGTCGGTTTCAAGATATGGACGGGTTGAACGGCCGTTAAATACATAGTCGCTAGAGAAATGCATCAGTGCCGCACCGCTGGCCTTGGCGTAATCGGCGAGCATGGCAGGCATGTGGGCATTCACCCGATGCGCCAGTTCGGATTCGGTTTCGGCCTTGTCAACCGCGGTGTAAGCCGCGGCATTGAGAATCCAGCGCGGTTTGAGTTGGGTCACGCGCTCTTTGAGTTCGGACACATGGCTGACATCGATATCGGCTCGGGTCCAAGCAACCACCGGTTGGCCCGCTTGTTGCAGTGCTTGCCACAGCGCGTAGCCCAGTTGCCCTGCAGCGCCGAGCAACAGAACCGGTTCAGCCGCCATAGTGCAGGTCAACCCATTGGCGATAAGCACCGCTGGTCACACTGCTGACCCAATCGGCATGGTCCAAGTACCACTGAACGGTTTTGCGCAAACCGGTTTCAAAGGTTTCAACCGGTTGCCAACCCAAGTTGGCTTTGATTTTTCCAGCGTCGATGGCGTAGCGCCTGTCGTGCCCGGCGCGGTCTTTCACATAAGTGATTTGCTCTGCATAGCTTTTGCCATCTGCCCGTGGTTGCAACTCATCGAGCAAACTGCATAAGGTTTTCACCACTTCGATGTTGGGCTTTTCATTCCACCCGCCAATGTTGTAGGTTTCACCGGGTCTACCCGCTTGCAGCACCCTGTCGATGGCACGGCAATGGTCTTGTACAAACAACCAATCGCGCACCTGCATGCCGTCACCATACACAGGCAATGGCTTGCCGGATAACGCATGGTGAATCACCAAGGGGATGAGTTTTTCAGGGAAGTGGTACGGGCCATAGTTGTTGCTGCAGTGGGTGGTGAGCACCGGCAAGCCATAGGTGTGGTGCCAGGCACGTACCAAGTGGTCTGAGGCTGCTTTGCTGGCTGCATAAGGGCTGTTGGGCGCATAAGGATGGGTTTCTGTGAAAGCAGCGGCATCGGGTTCGAGGCTGCCGTAAACCTCATCGGTGCTCACATGCAGAAAACGAAAACTCTGTTGTTGGTCTGCGGGCAGTGCCGCCCAATAAGCGCGCACTGATTCCAGCAATTGGCAAGTGCCAACGACATTGGTTTGGAAGAAATCCAGTGGTCCGTGGATGGAGCGATCAACATGCGACTCAGCCGCAAAATGCAGCACCGCGCGTGGCTGATGCTGGTTTAAGAGTTGCGTCACCAAGGCGGTGTCGCCGATATCGCCTTGCACAAACATATGGCGTTTGTCTTGGGCCACAGACTGCAAATTACCTAGGTTTCCGGCGTAGGTGAGTTTGTCAAGATTGACCAACAACTCGTCATGCCCGGCGAGCCAGTGGTGCACAAAATTGCTGCCAATAAAGCCAGCACCACCGGTCACCAGCAGGGTCATACAGGCATGCTTTCTTCAGTGATACCCAGCACAGTGGTGCGTACCATTTCGCGCAGTATTTTTTTCTCAGGGAAGCTGAGTGGACGGTCTAAGGCGCGGCGTACACGCAGCAACATGTGGCGATCGACTTCTTGCGGAATGCCATGGCTGCCACGCAGCTCATCACGCAAGTCTTCTCGCAAATCCTCGGGTTCGTCATCCCACCACTGGGTCACGACTTCAAGCAGTTTGGTACGAACCACTTCAGGGTCCTGAGGGGCGGCCGGGGCAGCAGGCGCACGCGGCACCGCAGTGAGTTCACGCGCGGCTTGCGGTAACAACAACACACGCCGATCAGCCTGGGCGAGCAAGCGACACCACGCCGGGTCTTCGGTGACCAATTGGTCCATGTGGCGGGCCGATTCATCAGCCAACAAATACACACTGAGGCCGTGCAATTGCGCATCATCGATTGCAGCGGTCAAGCGGTCGTCATCGCTGGCGACGAGCAAATGTTCACACGCATGGTGTTGCGCCAATCGTGCAATATCAGAGGACATGGCTTGGTAGACCACATCACCGGGCTCACCGCCCGCAGCATCCAATTGGCGAACGATTTGGTCATGCGGAAATTGGGTATCGGGGTTGTCGGTATACCAATAAACACGTTGGATATCCAAGGCCAAGCCTGCGCCTTTGAGTGCTTGTGCCAGCGAAGGTATCAAGGCCATACGGTTGTATGTTTCCGGTTCGGCAGCTGCATCGGTGGACTGGCGCAATAGCCAAGCCATGTAATTGCTGTCGATCAATGCCATGCAACGGCCTGAGCGTGCAGGGGCGTGTTCTTTGCGTGGGTGGGGTGGGCGAGGCTCGTTCTTCATTTATGGTTACCTGTTGCTGAGATAGCTAGTGTGAAAAGGTGACAGTGGGCAATCCGTCGGTTGGGCATTGCAGGCACCCGAAACTAATGACTAAACCTGCATACCGAATATTAGCTGATATTGAAATGGGGGGGCGACAGCGGGGTTGAGAGTAAGTCAGGTGAGGCCGGCGTTTCAGGGCTGGCGGCCACTTGATCATCGGTACGGCCAAAGCGCCTCACCCTTTTTTCAAACCATTGCGTGGCTTTCTTCAGGGCCGTCGCGTCAAAATCGGGCCAAAACACATCGGTGAAATACAACTCTGTGTATGCGGTTTGCCACAGCAAGAAATTGCTGATGCGGGACTCGCCCCCGGTTCTGATCAACAATTCTGGGTCAGGCAAGTCTGCGGTGCTCAGGTAAGCGGCCAAACCGCTGGCGTCCAAATCTTGCAAGTTTTTGCCCGGGTGCGCCACTTGCCAAGCACGCATGGCATTCAACACATCCCATTGCCCACCGTAATTGGCAGCAATTGTTAAGTGCAAACGGTTGTTGTGCGCGGTTTCCTGCTCGGCCTGGTCAATGCGTGACTGCAGCAGTGGCGCAAACGCACTGCGGTCACCGATCACACGCAAGCGTATGCCTGCGGCTTTCATTTCGGCCACTTCGTTTTCAAGGTATTGCAAAAACAAGCCCATCAAGGCGCTGATTTCGTCGGGAGGGCGGCGCCAGTTTTCCGAGCTGAATGCAAACAAGGTCAGGTAAGTGACCCCGGCATCAGCGCAGGCTTTGACCATGTGGCGAACATTTGCGGCGCCTTTCACATGCCCGACAGTGCGGGGCATCAGTCGCTTCTTGGCCCAGCGCCCGTTGCCGTCCATGATGATGGCGATGTGTTGCAGCGAATTGGCCATGGCGCTTAAAGTGAAGCAGGCCGCAGATCTTGCATGAGCGTGGTCACACGGTGCTGCTTATTCATTAAATCAATCAACACCATGGCGCGGTGTTCGCCGTCGGCTTGTTGAAAAATACCTTCAATGCCTTTGAGAGGCCCGCTGACAATTTTGATGGACTGACCCAGCTGAAACAAACGTTCAGGCGCACGCTGCGGTAAGGTTTGCAGAGCTTGTATCAACTCATCTGCGACCGCCGCGGGTCGGTTGCCAAAGCTGACCAAGCGGCTCACACCCATGGTCGAGCGAATTGGTGACCAATTGGTTTGCTCGGTGTCTAAGCGGATGAACAAATAACGGCTGAACATGGGCTCAGTCACATGCGAGAGCTTGCCGCGCAATACCTTCTCGACAGTCAGCATAGGCAGCCATGCTTCAAACCCCTGTCTTTGCAGGTTATCCAAGGCACGTTCTTCTTGGCGAGGCTTTGAATGAATGGCGTACCAATGCATGGGCGTGATTGAGGTAAAACCTCTGGTGGATTTATTCCATTGTAAAGCGTTTATTTTGACAAATTACCTCACCCTAGGAGCACTGCCATGGCCAGCAAACCACCGGAATTTGACCCCCAGCACATGAGTGAACAAATGAAGCAATCGGCCCAGCAGATCTGGCAAGCCGGCTTAGGTGCATTTGCCAAGGCCCAGCAAGAGGGCGGCAAGATGTATGAGTCGCTGGTCAAAGAAGGCAGCAAGTTGCAAGAAACCACCTTGCAAGCGCAGGCCAAAGTGGCCGAAGCAGCCGCCAAAGCCAGTGCCATGGCCAGCGACATGGGGCAACGCGCCAGCGGCCAGTTCGACCGCTTGGAAGGCATTTTTGAAGAGCGGGTGGCCAAAGCTTTGCACAGCATGGGTTTGCCAAATGTCCAAGACATGGCCGATTTGCAAGCGCGGGTGGCAGCGCTGGAAGCTGAAGTGAAAGTCTTGAAATCTGGCGGCAAAGGCTGAAACGGTGAAAAAACCACCGCGCCGCACCGCTGAGCGCATTCTGGCGACCGCGCTGGATTTGTTTAACCGTTATGGCGAGCCGAACGTGGCCACCACCTTAATCGCCTCTGACATGGGCATCAGCCCGGGCAATTTGTTTTATCACTTCCCGGCCAAAGAACTGCTGGTCAACGCTTTGTTTGACGAGTATTTGAACGAGATGAACCAACTGCTGCCAGCCGCCGCCGATGTGCAGGACATGGAGCACGCCTGGTTTTTCATGCACAGCCTGTTCGAGTTGATTTGGCGACACCGGTTTATCTACCGCGACCTGAATGATTTGCTCAGTAAAAACCGGCACTTGGAAGGCCAAGTCAAAGGTGTGTTGCAACGCAAACACCAAGCGTTTGAAGCGTTGCTCTCAGGCTTGCAACAACAAAGCTTGCTCAACCAAAGAGAGGCTGAGCGCCATAGTTGCGCCACGCACATGGTGGTGTTGCTGACCTGGTGGCTCAGTTATGAATATGTGCAAAACCCGCGCCACGCCTTGGAAGACACCAACGCCGACCACAGCGCTTTGCGCGGCGCGCAACAGGTGCTGGGTTTGCTGTTGCCTTATTTGAGCGAGGCACCTAAGAGCCAGTTGCAGGCATTGATACAGGTGTACAGCGCCTGAAAAATTCGCGCTTGATCAGCGCTGATTTAACAGCGGGGTAAGCGGCCTTGTGACTTCAGTCAATGCAAGTGGCCATTTGCCTCAAGCCTTGGCTAAAAACTTCTCCACCATGTTCACCCAGATGGTGCCGCCCAGCGGAATCAGGTCGTCGTTGAAGTCGTAGCTGGGGTTGTGCAAGGTGCACGGGCCGCCGCCGTGGCCCATTTCGCGGTGCTGCCCATCCCCATTGGCCAAGAAAAAATAGGTGCCGGGTTTTTTCAGCAGCATGTAAGAGAAGTCTTCCGAGCCCATGGTCGGCTCTTGCGCCAGCACGTTGTCCGCGCCGATGATGTCGGCCAACACGCTGCGTGTGAAATCGGCCTCTTTGGCGTGGTTGATGGTCGGCGGGTAATTGCGCACAAACTCGAATGTGCATGTGGCTTCGTGCGCGGCGCTGACATGCT